>NZ_BJCE01000064.1:0-24779 GCF_005402885.1 Sphaerospermopsis reniformis | reverse complement strand
GTTAGTTTAGCCATATTAGGAGATGAAAGCAAAACATGGCGACCTAATAGTTATCAATATGGTTTAGGTAAGAGTGAGGTTGTGTGTAAATTTGATACAGTCAAACTCATAGATTACAAATGGGAAGAACTAGAGCAAAGCAGCAATCTCTTTGCTATATTAGTAATGGCACATTTAAAAACCAAAACTACTACCAACAAACTCGCAGATAGGGAGCAGTGGAAATGGACATTAATTAGAAGTTTATATGAGCGAGGTTTCAGCAGATATGACATTGAAAACCTCTTTAGATTTATTGACAAAATGATGTCATTAACTAAGGAATTACAACAAAAATTGCTCACCAAAATAACCGAGTATGAAAAGGAGAGAGAAATGCCTTTTTTAACACCTACTGAAGAATTATTTATTGCAAGAACTCGCCAACAAGATATCAGTAAACTTCTACAAGTCAAGTTTGGTGATGTTCCCGAAATACTGAGCAAAAATATTCAGAATATTGATGATCTAACTGCTTTAGAAGAATTGCTGATATCAACAATGACAATTACTTCTTTAGAAGAATTTACCAATTTAGTAAATTCTAAATTACCAACATCACAAGAGTAATAGTAGAAAAAAACAGAGGTAGAGAAATAGAGAAATATTGAATTATCTTGAATTATATTACATTTATTTCTCTACTTCCTTACCTGTTTCAATTTTCTAATTACCTTAATTTGGGTTCAACCCTCAAAGCAAGATATCTGTTTTTATCAATAAATTACAGATCCAAAAAATTCGCCATTTATAATCTATGAATTATGATTTATGAATAAAGAGAGCGATCGCACAAAAACTCTATTATCTATACCTAGAGAAAAGCGATCACTTTTACCCTATAACTTGACTCTCACTCACCCCTAATACATAAAATGTCTATTTTGTCAACCCACCCTTTTACAAGACATGAATCAACCTCTCATTTCACCCGCAAAAAAGTTTACGAAATCACCGCTTTTTTCTCTATGCAGATTTTGACTATTTCTCAAATAACGTAAAATCAAGGGTTTTGGCTATCTATAAACCTTTTTTTTAAGAAAGTATATACTGCGCCTAGATTATGAAATTTTAAAAAATTATAGCAAATCGCCGAAAGTATTGCAATCTCGTGGATAAATAAAAATGATTATCAATTAAATATTAAGAAAATATAAAGAGGAAATTTCCAAATTTAGGAATATTTAAACCATTGATGATATTATCATAACTTTAAATTATCACTCAATTAACCAACAAGGTTAAAATCAGCTTTTTTGCAGTCTGCTTTTATATAGTGTAGAGATTTATCAATGCTCAAAATATACGAACTTTGAAAAAGCGAGATTAATTCTAACTTTGCGCCTTTGCGCGAAATCTTGATCAAAGTGTGGTTCATTTACCTGAAAATAGCTGTAAAGAGAAAAAGATTAAATAAACCCATGACACAACCAAACCAATTTCCGATTCCTCCTCACTTCCACCCTAACAAAGTCGGGGAAATATACCGCGTACCTTATCAACAATTGGCAGCAGTAGCAGAAACATGGATTACACAATATAACATTCCCCCAGCAGCAGATGATAAAAACCGCATTTGTCTATTATTAATAGATGTCCAAAACACCTTTTGTATTCCAGAATTTGAATTATATGTAGGTGGACAAAGCGGAACTGCTGCTGTTGATGATAACAAAAGATTGTGTGAATTTATTTATCGTAACTTGGGAAGAATTACCAAAATTATCCCCACCTTAGATACTCACACAGCAATGCAAATTTTCCATCCGATTTTTTGGATCAATGCCGATGGAAAACACCCCACACCAGCAGAAACTAATATCACTTTTGCAGATATTGAAAAAGGGATTTGGCAAGTTAACCCAGCAGTTGCTCATAGTGTGACTAATGGAGATTATGAACTTCTGAAAAAACAAGCTTTTCACTATGTTAAACAACTCAGTCAAGATGGTAAATATCCCCTGACAATTTGGCCTTATCATTCCATGTTAGGAGGAATTGGTCATGCTTTAGTTTCCGCAGTGGAAGAAGCAATATTTTATCATAGTATTGCTCGTCAAAGTCAATCCCAATTTGAATTAAAAGGGGAAAATGCTTTAACAGAAAATTATTCTATTTTACGTCCAGAAGTTTTAACAGGATTTGATGAAAAACCAATTGCTAAAAAAAACACAAACTTGATTAAACAACTTTTAGAATATGATGCAGTGATTATTGGTGGACAAGCTAAGAGTCATTGTGTTGCGTGGACAATTGATGATTTATTAACAGAAATTCAACAGGTAGATAGCACCCTGACAAATAAAATCTATCTGTTAGAAGATTGCACATCTCCTGTTGTTGTTTCCGATGTTGTTGACTACACAGAACAAGCTAACATAGCATTTGACAGATTTGCAGCAGCAGGAATGCACATTATTAAATCAACAGAATGGGTAATTGGTGATAGTTGATAGTTGACAGTTGATAGTTAATAGTTGATTGGGAAACATAAAATTGATTACCCAGTCACCAGTCACCAGTCACCAGTCCCCAGTCACCAGTCCCCAGTCCCCAGTCCCCAGTCACCTAGTTAAATATTCTTTTGGATCTTTTGCAGTCCAACCAAGGGGTTCATTAGCACGAATTTCAAAATGTAAATGTGGTTCTCTAGAAGTTGGTTGACCTGTAGCACCAACAGTTCCTAATATGTCACCGGGTTTTACATTTTGTCCCAGCTTAACTTGTATTGTTTCTAATTGAGCGTAACGAGTTTGTAGTCCACCTGCATGATTAATAATTACTAATTTTCCGTAGCTGGCTTGATCTTTAGCAAAGACTACAACACCAGGAGCGATCGCTTGCACAGGTGTACCTACTTCTGCTACTAAATCTACACCACTATGAAAAAAAACTTTACCTGTAATCGGATGAATTTGCCACCCATAAGGTAAAGCTACAGTTGTAGAATTAGCTAAAGGATATCCGGTTATACTTGCCGATGGTAAAGTTGGTGTATTTGCTACAGGAGAACTAGCAATTATCCGATTTTGTCTTTCTCTTATTCCTGGTAAAACAGGAACAAAAACAACTCTGGGGTTTTGTTGACAACCATTAATTTCAAACAATGTATCTGGACGAACTTTGTAATTTGCTGCCACTTGTCTCCAATTTTGACCACTGGGAACTTGTACCACAATTCCATCAAAGGGGGGAATTTGCAATTGATTACCAGGTGTCACAGTACCGTTATTAACAAAGGGATTCATGTTAATAATTGTTTCTGGCATGAGTTTATATCGCTCGGCTATGCTATCTAAAGTCTCACCACCAGTAACTTGATGTTTTTGAATTCTCGATAAGGCTGGAGTTGGACAACTTGGTACTGCATTCGCGCTTTGCAGTTGTAGCATTGTGGAAATTAGCCCCAAGGTGCTAATTAAGCTACAGAGAAACATTGGACGATAGCGAAAAGTCATGTCAACTAAGAAAGAAATAGCTAATTCTAGATTTTAGTTGGGGAATTTTCAAGATGGGATCATTTTTTTTGTTTGACTGATAATTCTTTCATGGTATAAGTCCTCAAACTTAACCCCAGAGTCAATCCAAAATCCAAAGTCCGAAAACTGAAGATGATCCCAAATAATGTATTAATTATTCAATTTCTGTTAACTAATCTTTTCACTGATCATTTACTTAGTAACTGTCTGACTATGATCGCAATTATTCTTAATTAATTAATTAATATGAAGTTATCTGTGAAGCAATTAGCCGTTTATCTGTCTTTAGTGGCTATGGGCAGTAGTCTGGGTATACTTGGTAGTCGATTTTTTCCCAGCAATGGTTCGTTTCAAGAGTTGAAAAATGTTACAGCGGCTTTACCTTCAGAATCTGTGATTACCTATCCTTCTCAGGGCTTGCCTAATTCTGCTGGTGGCGATAATGTAAATTTTATTGCTACTGCTGTACAGAGAGTTGGTCCTGCGGTTGTGCGAATTAATGCTACTCGTAAAGTAGTAAATCCAATTTTTGACGCTTTGAAAAATCCAATGTGGCGGCGTTTTTTTGGCGAAGATGAAGAACCAATTCCCCAAGAACGAATTGAGCGCGGTACTGGCTCAGGGTTTATACTTAGCGAGAATGGTCAATTATTAACAAATGCTCACGTAGTCGCCCAAACAGATACAGTATTAGTCACCCTCAAAGATGGTAGAACTTTTGAAGGTAAGGTAGTGGGAGTTGATACTGTCACCGATGTAGCAGTAGTCAAAATTCCTGCGGATAAATTGCCTACCGTGAAATTAGGTAATTCACAAAATTTAATTCCTGGTCAGTGGGCGATCGCAATTGGCAATCCTTTAGGTTTAGATAATACTGTCACAATTGGCATCATCAGCGCCACCGACCGCACCAGCGCCCAAGTAGGAGTTCCCAATAAACGGGTTAGCTTTATCCAAACCGATGCGGCAATTAACCCTGGTAATTCCGGTGGACCGCTTTTAAATGCCCAAGGTGAAGTCATCGGCGTTAATACTGCCATTCGCGCCGATGCTCAAGGACTGGGTTTTGCTATTCCCATTGAAACCGCCGCCCGCATAGCTCATGAACTATTTACCAAAGGAAAAGCAGATCACCCTTTTTTGGGCATTGAAATGGTAGACCTTTCACCGACCAAAAAACAGCAATTGAATCAAGACAATACACTCAACATTCAGCCAGATGTTGGGATTGTGATTAAGAAAGTTCTCAAAAATTCACCGGCAGAGGAGGGAGGACTGCTCCCTGGGGACGTGATTCAAAAAATCAACGGTAAACCGGTGAAAATTACAGCCCAATTGCAGAAAATTATTGATTCGAGTCAAGTCGGAGACATTTTCAAAATTGAAGTTAACCGTAATGGCAAAACTCAAACTTTTGAAATACGCTCAGGAACTGATCCCCAAAATTAGTTATTAGTACAGGCGTAGTTGATCACGTCTGTACTCGGAACTATTGATTAGACAAATGCTCTAATTGCATTCTTTGTTCCATCTGGCGCAAAAAATAACCAGTCATCATTGCTGAGGCTAATAAACCCGCTAAATTATCTCGGTCTGTAGTAACTTGCACATTAAAACTCTCTCCTGGGAGCATTCCTACCAGTCCTTGGACATTCTGGGAAATGATTTGTTTAATTTCTGGGCTGGCAGACTGGGCTACACGGGCTAGAACGTCGGGAGATTGATGCTGTAAATATTTCAATAACTGATTCGGATTTTCCCCCAAGTGTTCGTTCAGAAGCTGATTAGTGTGTTCCTCAGAGTTGTCATTCAAAAAATCAGGATCAAACACCATTGGCAATTCTTCTTAGCTTAGTTGCTAATTCTACTTTAAACCATATCACAAGCCTAGCGCATTTATTCAATGGTCATCAGTCATTAGTCATTAGTCATTAGTTATTTTTACCCAGTCCCCAGCCCCCAGTCCCCAGTCACCTATCACCTATTACCTGTCCCATCTAACTCTAGTTCTAATTGTTGTTCTTTCTCTACATTGGGCATAACTTCAGGAAGTTGATCAATTTGGAAATATTGGTGAAACTTCGGGGTAACTTGTAATGAATATGACCTGGATTCATTATCTCGTCGTTTACGCACAAACCCTAATTCTACCAGTTCAGGAACGTGCTGATATACACCTGAACCCCGCAGTTCTATTAACTCACTTTGGAGGATAGGACTGTTGAGAGCGATCGCTGCTAAAGTGCGTAAAGCCCCCACACCCAACTCCACAGGGATCAAAGTCTGTACTAAATCATGAAAATCTGACCGCAGTTGCAAACTATAACCATTTGCAGTTTCCACAACTTCTAGCGCACTATCTCGACGGGCATAATTATCCATCAGTTCAATTATCCCTTCTTCCGCTGTATGGCGATCGCACCCAGCATGCTCGGCAATTTCACTCACAGATAAGGGTTTACCCTTTAAATACAAAATCGCTTCTATTTTGATTGCTATGGCTATATTCTTCTTGGACATATTTAAAAGTTCAGAAGTTCAGGAGTTCAGGAGGTAGGGTAAGCAGGGGATGTGGGGGAAGCTAATAACCCAATCACCAATCACCAATCACCAGTTACCTGTTCCCTGTTACTGAGAATAAATTCTGCGATCGCCAAATCTTGAGGAGTTGTCACTTTCAAATTCGTTTCTTCCCCCGGTACTATCCGTACTTCAAGCCCGCATTTTTCAAACAAAGCTGCATCATCTGTCACTTCCCAACCTTGACGCACACCATCAGCATGACATTCTTTTAACAACTTAACATCAAATCCTTGGGGAGTTTGCGCCGCCCAAAGTTGCTCTCTGCTGGGTGTACTTTGAATTATGCCACTTTCCCCCACAACTTTAATTGTATCTTTTACAGGTATAGCCGCAATTAACCCTGGACAATGAAGAATAGCTGCTGCACAAGCATTAAATAAGTCCGGTGTAGCTAAACATCGCGCCCCATCATGAATTAATACTTGTTCAGCATTTCCTGGTAATGCCTGTAATCCGTTATAAACCGACTCTTGGCGGGTAGCACCACCAGGAATAAACTCCACAGGTTTAGTTAGCTTTAAATCAGCCAAAATTGCCTTAAAGTCCTCCCAGTCATGAGATTGGGAAATAATTCCGATCCAACTGATAGCACTAGCAGCTTCCGCAGCTAACAAAGTCCAAGCAATAAGAGTTTTTGAACGAACCTTTAATAACAGTTTATTGCGGTCAGCACCCATTCTTTTGCCGCTACCTGCGGCCGGAATCAATAAATACACAACTTTCCTCGATTTTGTAAATAGCAGGAGGCAGGAGTCAGGAGTTCAGGAGTCAGGAGTTCAGGAGTTCAGGAGGAAGAAGGTAAATATTTCTCCCCAATCACCAGTCACCAATCACCAGTCACCAGTCACCCATTACCAATTACCAATCACCCATTACCAATTACCAATCACCCATTACCAATTACCATTCCCCATTTCACATAAAATAAGGACGATAAGCTTCAATAAATATATTATTTATGCGAGTAGTAGCTTTTGTACCTGGTTCAATTGGCGACCAAGTTCTTTTTTTCCCCACATTGGATGATCTCAAGCGTTCCTATCCCGACGCTTTGATAGATGTCGTTGTGGAACCCCGGTCAAAGGCTGCCTACCGAGTGAGCAAGTCAGTTCACGAGGTATTGACCTTTGATTACAAGGATCGTAATAGTTTAGCAGATTGGGGTAACTTGGTGGGAACAATCCGCGATCGCGAATATGATGTTGCCATCACTGCTGGAGAAAGTTGGTTTGTCGGTTTATTTCTCTGGTTGACTGGTATTCCCACTCGCATTGGCTTCCAAGGTAGTGGTGCAAATTTTCTCACCAGTGTTGTATCTCCCAATACATCCCAATATATACCTTCCATGTATCATGATTTGTTGCAACCTCTGGGAATTAAGACACCTTGCCCACCGTTAGCAGTAAATATACTGAAACCAGATATTGAATGGGCGCAACAACAACAAAAACGCTTGGGTATCAATGACACAGGTTACATCTTGCTCTCTGGTGGTTCTGGTAAGTTATCCCAAATTAATGGTGCTGATACCAGCTATCCTGTAGCTAGTTGGCAACAAATTATTCAAGATTGTCAACGCAAACAGCCAGATTTACCAGTGGTGGTCATTAAAGAAACTGAGGATGATACATTTGTTTCTTCCCTGGTGGAATCTTGTCCTGGTATTAAAGTAATTGCCATTGATGATGTGGGCAAATTAACTGCCATAATTGGTGGAGCAAGTTTAATGCTTTCTCTCAGCGGTGCGCCCCTACAACTAGCTATAGCTGTACAAACCTATACTATCGCCCTACTTGGTTCTACAGACTCAGGAAAGATATTACCCACCAGTGATAAATTCCTCGCCATTAAATCTCCCACTGGCAAAACCGCTGATATCGCACCTGCAACCGTTTTAGAAAAAATCTGGGGCGGTTGACTATTAGTTTTAGATTTTAGATTTTAGATTTTGGATTTTGGATTGATTGAAAAATCTAAAATCCGAAATTTATATAGCAGATGACAAACATTCTAACTCCTGACTCTTGGGGCAACCACGAGGGGATTGCCCCTACTCCTAAATTCCTATCTTTTTTCAATCATTTCAAAAAAGCCATCTTCTAATTCATAACCCAAGATTTGCGCGAAAGATTTAAGTCGGAATGGTGTGGGAATACTTTGCTGTTTTAGCCAATTACTTAAAATAAAAATTTTGTGCATCAAAAAAATCTCTAATGCTTCAGGGTTGTACTGTATACCTTCTTTTTTAGTAAACTGATGGGGTACTAGCATAGCAGCATAACGCGCCAATTCTCCAGCTTTCCAATCTAATAAAAATGGCAACCAGGGATATTTAGCATCTAAACGCACAAACCACAACCTTACCTCTGGAATTTCTGACAGTTCCCGTGGATCATTTGCTTCCCGTGGGTAGTTGATTTCAAAGCGCAATTGCTGTTCCTGAGATGTCATGGATTCCTCTTGCAGCAATGGTTCAATTACCTTTAATGCAGGTAACAAATCTAGATTGTTTATAGCGTCGTTATTAAGGCTGATTGTGATTGTCATTGACTTTTTTTGGCAGCTTTTTTGATTGCTTAGGAGTAGTATCCAGAATCAACAGTAGCAGTTTTTAGGTATTAATGCTACTCTATTTTGTCTTTGTTAAATATCAACATTTACTTATTAATCACATTGAATTTTATAGTGTTATTTTTTCTAGATTGGGTACTTGTACTATTGACAATTTAAAATTTTATATACAATTTGCCAAAATACAACCCCTCACCTGGACATTCATAGCCTTAATAAGCTAAAGTTGTAATGAGTTTGTTTTAGAGTTAAGATGTAATTAATCATCAACCAAGCAAAAACGAAACTGGCTCAAACCAGTGATTAATCAAGGATATTCGTATCAAAGACACAGGTATAAACAAAGAATATATTGTAAATATGTAATATCCCTGCGTATAAAAATAATCATTTTTCATGAAATCTGAAAACTATTCCTACAGTTCCTACAGTTAAAACTGAAATATGCAAAAATCAGCTATTTCTACAAAAGCAATTCGTTCTTTAGAAGATGCTCTAGATCGGTGTCAAATACTAGGTATGCGCGTTAGTCGCCAGCGTAGATTTATACTAGAGTTACTATGGCAAGCTAAAGAACATCTTTCCGCTAGAGAGATTTACGATCGCTTAAACCAACAAGGTAAAGAGATTGGCCATACTTCTGTTTATCAAAATTTAGAAGCTCTATCAAGTCAAGGTATTATTGAGTGTATTGAACATTGTGATGGGCGGTTATATGGTAATGTGACTGACGCTCACAGCCATGTTAACTGCTTAGATACAAATCAAATTTTAGATGTGCATATAGAAATACCAGAAGAGTTGATCCAGCAAGTTGAGGCACAAACCGGAGTCAAGATTAGTGGATATACCATCAACTTTTTTGGACACCGTAACTTACAACCAGATCACAATGATCATTAGACCTCTCCAAAATAGAATGTATTAATTTGTCATAAGTTGTAGGGGCGAAGCATTTAGGCGATAATTTAACGGAAAAATCAGACATCTAGATATCCCATAAGCTTCGACCAGCCCCCATCAATAGGTTCCATAATTTCTTTTCTGGAGATGTCTATTAGTAACTGGCTAATGGTTTACATTATCACTGCTGATAAATTAAAGTGACAAAAACAGGTGAAAATGGAAATGACTCAGCTAGGGATGACTGCGGTTTTTTAGCTGGGAAAAAATTCCATTTTTATTTGACCTGACTATGAGCGATCGCCCTTTAAGTAGTTTAAATTTACAATTATTATTAATTGACCCAGATCCCATCTTTCGTCTAGGACTAAGGGTAGCTTTAGAAACAATTCCCCACCTACAAGTAGTAGCCGATGTTCCCACAGATACCGCAGCCTTACAGGTTTTAGCGGAAATTGCAGCACCGGATCAAAACCAAGTCAATTTAATAGTTTTAGAATTAGGCAATGGCAGTTCTAGCGAATCTCAACAGCTAGGGTTACAATTTTGCAGACAACTTAAAGCTTTATATCCTCATATACCCATTTTGTTGTTAAGTGCTATTTCTACAACAGCAATGTTATTAGCAGCAAAAAATACAGGTGTAAATGGCTATTGTCCTAAAGGTATATCTATTTCAGAATTAGTACCCATCATGCAAGAAATAGCATCAGGTGGTTACTATTGGTTAGGAACAACAGAAATAAACTTCCCTTTATCTAATTTACCTTTTGCCAGACTCAGAAATAATATCAGGTTAACAGGAATTAATCATATTAATAATAATATATCCGCAGTTACAGCACAATTAAAAATTCCTGGATTACCATTATTAGATAAAGCTATTCTGGCAGGACAAAGAAGAGAACTTTTAGCAGCGCGTTGGTTAGTAAATAACTTATTGTCTGCACCAGAAGAAAGACAAGAAATACAAAAATCTCAACCATTACCGCTACCCATTTCTTACTCAAATAGCGCCATTAGTAAAGCAGAATCACAACAAATGCAAACTGTTGTACCGCCTTTACTGAGTCCAAAAGCACTACAATCTATAATATTTACATCTTGTACTAATAAACTCCAGTTTTCTTTACAAAATCTGACAGACATACCTTTAGAAATTGATATTCTGCGTGAAGACAAAAAAAGAGAACTTCTTTATATCATCTTACAAAAAGTATCTCAAAAATTAGATGATCTACGTAGTTCAAAAGTTGAAATTCCACAAATACCTGAGTTAAAAAATCAGATTCTCACTAATTTATGGGAATCAGCAATTACCGAATTTTACGGTAAATCTTCCCGGATAAATGTCGGAGATGTCAATATAGAAATAGTCACTTTTTTATTGAAAAATGCAGCAGGTGTAGAAACTGAAATCCTCAATAAAATTCCTTTATTAGAAGACTTGTTTTCTTATCTACTTTGGCAAACAGATTTATATATTGACAACACATCTTATGCAGCAGGAAGTGAATCTGCAAATTCTCAAGCATCAATGATTTTAGAGAATTTACTGATTCAAGTTGCCAATGGTGTATTACAACCATTATTAAATTTTTTAGCAGATGTGGAAACCATCAAACAAAATTTTTATGATCGTCATTTAATTTCCACAAGGGAAATTGAAAGATTTAGAAATAATTTATCTTGGAAATACAGATTGAATAATTATGTGAATGAACCCCAGGCAATTTTTGAAAGTCGCTATGAACTATTTGTATTTGCACCTCGTGGAATTGCCAAAATATCAATTTATTCTCCTCGTAACCAAGAATTAGCAAAGCTTGCCGATATCCCTTTAGCGGTGACATTACTGTTAGAATTGCGGGATGCGATCGCACCACGTTTACAATCTTTATTATCTTTTTTAGGTAATGGGATCGTATTTGTATTAACACAAATAATTGGTAGAGGTTTAGGTTTAGTTGCCCGTGGTATTCTTCAAGGTATTGGTAGTGTTTCCTTCACAGAAAAAACTTTAAAACGTAATAGCGACAAGCAAAAGAATAACGAAGGTAGAAGGCAGGAGGAAAGAGGTTTTTAGGCATTTTACATTTTGTTGCATAACTTCTTTTTTCGTGCCGACTTACTTAGGGTTTGCTGAAATATTGCCAATAGCTAGAGAAATCAAGAGATTTTCCTCCTGACTGTTG
Source organism: Sphaerospermopsis reniformis (assembly GCF_005402885.1). Lineage (NCBI taxonomy): Bacteria > Bacillati > Cyanobacteriota > Cyanophyceae > Nostocales > Aphanizomenonaceae > Sphaerospermopsis > Sphaerospermopsis reniformis. The sequence continues at coordinate 13,009 of NZ_BJCE01000064.1, read as the reverse complement.
TAAGGGCGAAGCATTCTGCCGATAAATTATCAATTTTTATTACAGGTTATTTTCCGAATGCTTCGCCCCTACTTCGCCCCTAAGACTCCTAACTATTAAAAATCCGCGCTTTGTGGTGTACGGGGGAAAGGAATCACATCCCGAATATTCCCCATACCCGTCATAAACTGCACCAGTCTTTCAAACCCCAAACCAAAACCAGCATGAGGTACAGTACCATAACGACGTAAATCTAAATACCACCACAAATCTTCTGTTTTCATTCCCTGGGCTAAAACCCGTTTTTCTAACACATCTAATCTTTCTTCCCGTTGCGAACCTCCAATAATTTCACCTATTTTTGGTGCTAAAATATCCATCGCTCTCACGGTTTTTTCATCATCATTCAACCGCATATAAAAGGCTTTTATTTGTGCGGGATAATCTGTAACAATTACAGGTTTTTTAAACAATTGTTCCGCTAAATAACGTTCATGTTCTGATTGTAAATCTGCACCCCAACTTACAGGATATTCAAATTTTACATCCGCTTTTTTTAAAAGTTTGACTGCATCGGTATAAGTCAATCTTTCAAATTGATTGTTAATAATATTGTTAGCAGTGTCTAAAACAGTATTATCAATTCTTTGATTGAAAAATTCCATGTCTGCTTCACAGGTTTCCATCACATATTTAAAAATATGTTTTAAGAAATCTTCTGCTAAATTCATATCTCCTTCTAAGTCACAAAACGCCATTTCTGGTTCTACCATCCAAAACTCGGCTAAGTGACGAGAAGTGTTAGAATTTTCGGCGCGGAATGTGGGACCAAAGGTATAGACGTTAGAAAACGCCATTGCCATTATTTCCGCTTCTAACTGTCCACTTACTGTTAAATAAGTCGGTTTTCCAAAGAAGTCTTGACTATAATCAACTTCTTTATTTTCTGTGCGGGGAATATCTTTTAAATTCAAACTTGTCACACTGAATAATTCTCCTGCACCTTCGCAATCACTGGCGGTTAAAATGGGAGTATGTACCCACATAAAACCCCGCTCTTGGAAAAATTGATGTATGGCAGTTGCACAAGCATTTCTTACCCGAAATACTGATCCAAAGGAGTTAGTTCTACCTCTTAAATGGGCAATGGTTCTTAAAAACTCAAAGGAATGACGTTTCTTTTGCAGAGGATAAGTTTCGGGATCAGCATCTCCGTAAACTTTTACTACATCTGCTTTTAGTTCTATTCTCTGTCCTTTACCTTGAGATGCAACTAATATTCCTGCAACTTCGACGGAAGCACCTGTATTTATCTGTTTTAATATGGCTTCGTAGTTTGGTAATTCTTGATTAATAACTATTTGTAAGTTGGCTAAACTTGAACCATCGTTAACTTCTAAAAAGGCAAATCCTTTTAATTCGCGTTTGGTTCTTACCCAACCTTGTACTGTTAAGGTTTCTTCTGGTTGACCACTTCTGAATATTTCAGCAATTCGATGTTTAATCATTTTTTACAGTTTGGATTTTTTTAACTATATATAACATTAATTTTAGTCAGGGAAAAGGGAACAGGGGAGATGGGGAGCATCCCAATTTTGCAAAAACAACCGCCACAACACCAAAAACTCTCCTCTTCCTTCTTACCTTCGTGTCCTTCGCTCCTTCGTGGTTCGTTCATTTCAGGTCTTGAAATCAAGCAAAAAATAAACTTACACATTTGGGATGCTCCCGGGAGATGGGGAGGTATCAAGTCAAAAGTCAAAATTAAGAAACTTTTGCCTATTGCCTATTGCCTCTTGCCTCTTGCCTTCTTTCCCAATCACCAATCACCCAATCGAAGATTTTAACACCCAACCTATAATAATTCCTAAACCACCAAAGCGAACTCCTTGCCAAAAGGGTCGGTTGAGGCTTTTCCAGGAAAATAACTGGCTTTCTAGGTTAACTTCTAGGGCTTCTAGCTCTTTTTCCAAGCGTTTTAACTCGGCTTTGATTTCTGGTGTCTGATTTTTATTTTCTTTGAGATTTCTAATTTCTTGTTGCCATTGTGCCTTTTGCTGTTGATCCCGTTGCACTTGGGCATATCTTTCTTTTAACAGTCGCAGTCCGGTTTCTAGTTCCTCTAGTTCCTCTTCAAAGTCGGTTTGCTGGTTTTCCTCTGGTTTGGTCATTGGTGATGGGTCATTGGCTATGATAATTACATCATAACTTTTACTCTTAACTCAGCACTTAGTCTTATGTATCAAACCAGTCAATTAAATGATGTTACTACTCTGGAACTTGCCCAAGCTTTGATGGAAAAATTGACTATTTCTCCTGATGACTGGCATCGTCTCAAGTCTAACCGCAATGCCCGCGCTAGTGAGCTTGTAGCGGCTGCTATGGTTTTTTTGGTCAAAAATGAGCCTCAAGAGGCACAAGCTAGGTTAGAACAGGCTATAGGCTGGTTAGATAAGTCTATTTCTGCCCCTCCTTGTCCTACTCACGGTAAACATTGAGGGATTGGTGATTGGTGATTGGTGATTGGTGATTGGGAATAATATTACCCATTACCCATTACCCATTACCCATTACCCATTACCCATTACCAATTTTCTATCTTCTTAAAGATAACAAACGCCGAGTTTCTATTTGCTTGCAAAGTCTTAATTCTGTTCCTTTGCGGTTCCATTGTACTTGATCAAATATTTGATGCAGAAGAGACATCCCTCGACCGTTTTCTGATTCATCTGGTGGTAAAAAGTCGGTGGGATCATTATGAGCATTACAACAAGGAGTAAAACCATTACCTTGATCGGAAATAATCCACCAATATTGATTATCTATCAAGGAAAAACGAACTACTACTAGTTTACTGGGATCAAGATTATTGCCATGTTTAGCTGCGTTTACTAGGGCTTCTTGCAGTCCTAGCCGCAGTTCGGCTTGTAATTTTGTGGGAATATCTGCCAATAATAAATCTAATATTGGGCATAGATAAAGAGTGGAGGCAAAACTAATAGTACCCCAAGAGCGACCAAGTGGACGAAGAGAAATGGTAATCACAAGAGAAACCCCGTAGCTTTTAGTTAGCTAGACATCAGTTTGCTGTTATCGGCACCCTGATAAAGATTAAGGTGGTCATGCTGCCTTCAAACTTGCGTCTGTAAAACTAAATTTATGAAATTGCTAGGGAGCATTGACTCTAAATATAAGAGAAAATTGCTTAATTAAAATTTGGCTGTAATTGTTTTGCTAATACAATTAACAACTTCTATGTTTCTATTTATTACTTTGGGAAAGTATATAAATATTCAACTTTCTTTGTAGCCGCTTAATAATTTGCACAATTTATTTCACTTTTTCAAATCAGAGTCATGCAACTTTAATGGTTAAAAAAGAAATCTCTATTTTTAGGTTAATTTTATTTTAGCATTATTAGTATGCACTGGACTACAAATTTTCCATTTAAGTTTTTGTAAACAATTGGTTAACATATAAGCTAAAGTTAATAGTTGCTTTTAGCATGGATATCGCTGGAGAAAGGCTGCTGTTTCTACGTGAGCGGTTTGGGGAAAAAAGTCGGCTGGCTGTACTCTTGTAAGATGGTATTGTCCATGTTCACACAGTAATTTTAGGTCACGAGCCAAGGTGGCTACTTTACAGCTGACGTAAATAATGCGCGAAGGTTTCAGGTTCAGTAAAGATTTGATGACATTAGCTTCACATCCTTTACGTGGCGGATCAAGTAAGACAATATCTGGTATAATTCCCAAATTTGGTAGATTTTTCTCCACTGCTCCTACTTGAAAGGTTACATTATTAATTTCGTTTTGTTGGGCATTGAAAATTGCCTGTTCTACGGCTGCCAATTGCACTTCCAAGCCGATAACTTGGCGTGCTTGTTTTGCTAGGGGTAAAGTTAAAGTACCAATACCACAATAGGCATCTACTAAAACTTCCTGACCTTGTAAATTTAATTCTGACTGAATGACTTGTAACAGTGCTTCAGCCGTTTCTGTATGAACTTGAAAAAATGTATCCGGGCGGATTTGAAATTCTAAACCAGCGAATTTTTCTTGCAGGTAAGGAATCCCAGCAATACAAGTTGTATCTTTTCCAAATATAGCATTTGTGCGATCGCTATTGCGATTCAAACAAACTCCTACTAACTGGGGATAACGCTGTAACCATTCCTGGGCTTGGGTTTCAATGTCTGGTAAATTTCTATCTTTGACTACTAAAGTTAGTAGCATTTCCCCTGTACGGCGACCTATACGTAAACTTAAATGCCGAATTTGCCCTTGGTGGCGTTTTTCGTCATAAATTGACCAATCCCGCTTTTTAATATCCTGTTTTACTTCCGCTAATAAAGGATTTAAACGAGCGTCTTGAACTGGACATTGATTTAAGTTAATGAGTTGATGACTACCTTTTTGGTAATAACCAGCTTGAACTTGTCCGGTAGCTGAGATCCGGACGGGATAGGTGGCTTTGTTGCGATAACCTAAAGATGATGTTGTGGATAAGACGGGAGCTACTGAGGGGTTAATAAAACCACCTATTCTTTCTAAAGCTTGAATTACTTGATTATGTTTTGATGTAAGCTGATAATCATAATTTATATGCTGCCACTGACAACCACCACATTTATCAGCAACAATACAACTAGGTCGGATACGTTGAGGAGATGGTTGAAGGATTTGTTTGAGGGTAGCATGAGCATATTTGGGTTTGACGTGTGTAAGTCTGACTAAAGTGCGATCGCCCACTACTGTATCAGGAACAAATACTACACGCTGTTCAAAGCGTCCTACGCCATTACCAGTGTCGCTTAAATCAGTAATTTCTAGTTCTATTACTTCACCCTGTTGCCAAACTGTATTAGTCATTAGTCATTAGTTATTAGTTATTAGTGGGTGGGAATAGGGAATAGGGAATAGGGAATAGGGAATAGGGAATAGGGAATAGGAAAAATATTATTAACAAATATTAATTTTTACCAATCACCAATTACCAATTACCTCTTCCCCAGTCACCAATCCCCAGTCACCAATCACCAATATACCCTTCACTTCTGTACCGCGAACTGGTTAAACTAACAAATAATATAATTTCCGTGATTACATAATCATGACTGTAATTAGCCAAGTTATTCTCCAAGCTGACGACGAACTGCGTTACCCTAGCAGTGGCGAACTCAAAAGTATCAAAGAATTTTTGCAAACAGGCGCACAGCGGACTAGAATCGCTGCAACCCTGTCAGAAAACGAAAAAAAGATAGTTCAGGAAGCAACCAAAAAACTTTGGCAAAAGCGCCCTGACTTTATCGCTCCCGGTGGCAATGCTTACGGAGATAAGCAACGCGCTTTATGTATCCGTGACTTCGGCTGGTATCTGCGCTTGATTACCTATGGTGTGCTTGCTGGTGACAAAGAACCAATTGAAAAAATTGGGTTGATTGGTGTACGGGAGATGTACAATTCTCTCGGTGTTCCTGTACCGGGAATGGTAGAAGCTATCAACTGCCTTAAACAAGCATCCTTGGGCTTACTGAGTGGTGAAGATGCAGCAGCAGCAGAGCCTTACTTTGATTACATCATTCAAGCGATGTCCTAATTACAAGGTTTCTCTGCAACATTAGCGATCGCCATCACGGCTGGTGCTTTGCGTAAAGCTACTGGTGATCTTGCTCATTTGATCACTCTTTCCCCACACTTGATAGTTGCTATGGCAAAATTATGGCAACATATTTGTCAAGTTATTATAAAGTTGTGGGGATATTTTATGTGCATCTATGTGCATTTACTGACGCTCACCAAAAACAAAAAACCGACAGGAGGCTGTCGGTCATTAGTTGTGTTCCCTATTAATGACTCGGCTAGAGTTCAGTTATGAGTTATTATCCCAAGATGTTCATTCTTAGAGGAGGATCTTCATCATGGATAATGGTGATTGTAATCATATTCATCGGTGATTTTAATCACTGAAGAATTGAAGAAAAAATGTATACCTTTGAGCAATTGATTGAAAGAGAAAAATACATCATTTTGATGGCAGCAGAAACAGTCAATTGCATATAGTAGTCAAATTTTTGTAAACACTAACACATTTTGGTAAAATGTATCTGAATCTTATTAAAGTAGTAGCAGCAACAATCTTATTAAATGGAATTACTGCTTGTACTACACCTACTCAAAACCAAATTTCTGCGGACAATAGCCGCATTACCGAAAATAAACCCATTGTAGATAGTAATAAATCTGCACAAAATAGACCAAATAATAAAACAGCTACTATTTCTGTGGAAGGGGAAAAAACCAACATTTCCTTAAAACTTTACCAGGAGAAAAATATATTTAGTACCTACTTTCCTCAAGAGGATTTTTTAGTTCAAAATAAAGATATCAATAAAGTAAGAGAAGTGAAATTTACTGCTAATTTTGGAGGTGTAAAAAATGAAAATGCTTACATTAAATTTGTCTTTCCTGATGATTTAAAAGCCTTAGAAGAAGTCAAAAATTTTATTAATAGTAAAGATGGGATAATTGTATCTAATAAATGGCAAATTGTCAATCGTAGCAGCACTGTAACCTATCCTTGGGCAAAAGAAAAGATTACTTTTAGTAAAGGTCAAGAGATTTTTGGTAATATTTATATTGGAGAAGAAAAGGGTAAAGTATTTTATGCAATTACCCATTATCCAGCAGAATATGGAGATGGTTTTGAACCAAGAGCAGATTTGATTTTAAGTAATTTGGAAATAGGTGGATAATGTCAAATCTTTTAACTGTCACCTTTTTATTTTTGTCGTAGTTGAAAAAATAGGAATTTTTCGCAGGGTGAAAACAGATACTATCTTCTATCAACTCTTTCAAACATTACCAAATATTCTTTTTGAATTGATTGGTAAACCAGCTACAGAAGCAGAAAATTATCAATTTACATCTGTAGAAATAAAGGAGTTAGCATTTCGGTTTGATGGGTTATTCATACCAAATTCAAAGATACCTGAACAACCGATTTATTTTGTTGAGGTGCAATTTCAACCAAAAACAGATTTTTACTGGAAATTATTTGCAGAAATCTTTGTTTACCTCAATCAATATCAACCAAAAAATGATTTTCATGCAGTAGCGATTTTTGCTAAACGTAGTTTAGATCCTGGTGTACCTATCCAGTATCGAGGTTTGCTGATGAGTCAGCAAGTAACAATCATTTATTTAGATGAGTTAGAAGTCACAAATGATAACTCTGTAGGGTTGGGTATGGTACAGTTAGTAGTAGAGAAAGAAGAAACTGCAATTGATCATAGTCAACAGTTAATGGCCAAATCTCGACAACAATTTACAGATGCAGCCCAAAGGCAAAAAGTCTTACAATTGTTAGAGACGATCTTAGTTTATAAATTCAATAATTTAACCCGTCAGGAGATAGAAGCAATGTTTACTTTTGAGGATTTAAAGCAAACAAGGTATTTCCGAGATGTTGCGGAAGAAGAAAGAAAAAAAGGTAAGTTAGAAACAGTACCTCTATTATTAGAGTTGGGTTTGACGGTGGAAGAAATAGCGAAAAGGTTAGATGTGGATATTGAAGCGGTAAGGAAGGTTGCGGAAAACTCTGGGTATCAAAATTCTCCAGAGTATTTAGAGTAAATAAAATCATTCAGGTTGGGTGTTACTTTGTGCAATCCAACCTATGATTAATATACAAAGATGATGTGGTGAGGATATAAAAAAAGATAAATCAGCTTTACGTATTTAGATAGCATCACATTCTATAAAATAATCATATAAATCTGTGTATATCTCAAGACTAAAAGTATTTTCCAAATATTTTTTTTGCTCAGTACATTCAATCAAGTAGCAGTCATACATAGGATTAATTGATTCAACTTTAAATAAACTTTGAAGATGAGAAAGGTTTACATCTTCTAAAACTTTTTCTCCTATAAAGTCATCGCCATATTTATCATACCAACGTATTACTCTTTGAACTAATGGTTGATGTGTTATCATACTAATTACTTAATGATTAAATATTTACTTCCTAGTTTACCATTAAATCTAAATTTTAAATAACAGGGGCATAAAGCCCCCAATTTTTTAACTAATTCTACGAGAAGGAACTCTAGGGTTTATTTTTTCTCCTGTGAAAGGATCAAATTCACCTAAATGATTTCCTCGTTTATCATACTTTTCAACTAAACCGTGTCTAGAATCCCACTCATATATATAATCTTGATCTTTCCATCTTTTTCTTAATGCGCCGCCTCCTTGTACGGGTGTTTTTCCTTTAACTTTCTTAGCTTGTGGAAAGGCTTCAAGAATTATTGGCGCGGGAAAATAACTCATACTAATTTCCTTATATAGTGTTTTATAATTAATCGTTCATGCCTATTTCTATATAGAAAAGTGCATTGAAGGAAGTAAATTGTGAAGACACATCAGGAAAATAGTAGGCTTGCTTGAAAAGCCACTTAGACATGATAACATAAATTTCACTGTTTTAATATCAGTAAATATACTATCAATATCACTCTTATCAAGAAATCAAGGATATCAGATAAAATAATCATCTGTCCTCTTGGTGCATAATAGTCATGACCACCATTTCCGAAAGTCCCTTTTCTCCCCAGGAAATCGCCTCAGAAGGCATTAAACCACAAGAATATACCGAAATTGTCCGCCGCTTAGGCCGTCACCCTAACAAAGCCGAACTAGGTATGTTTGGGGTAATGTGGTCAGAACATTGTTGTTATAAAAATTCCCGTCCCCTCCTCAAACAGTTTCCCACCACAGGACCCCGCATTCTTGTCGGACCCGGTGAAAATGCCGGTGTGGTAGACTTAGGCGATGGACTGCAACTAGCTTTTAAAATAGAATCCCATAACCATCCTTCCGCAGTTGAACCCTTCCAAGGTGCTGCTACAGGTGTGGGAGGTATATTAAGAGATATTTTTACAATGGGGGCGCGTCCAATTGCGTTATTAAATTCTCTGCGTTTTGGTAGTTTGGATGATCCCAAAACCCAAAGATTATTTAATGGCGTTGTAGCGGGTATTTCCCATTATGGTAACTGTGTAGGTGTTCCCACGGTAGGCGGTGAGGTTTATTTTGATCCAGCTTATTCAGGAAATCCCTTGGTTAACGTCATGGCACTGGGATTAATGGAAACACCAGAAATAGTAAAATCCGGTGCTTCAGGAATTGGCAACCCTGTATTATATGTTGGTTCAACCACTGGTAGGGATGGTATGGGTGGTGCGAGTTTTGCTAGTGCAGAATTAACCGATGAGTCAATGGATAACCGTCCTGCGGTGCAAGTGGGCGATCCATTTTTAGAGAAGTCTTTAATTGAAGCTTGTTTAGAGGCATTTAAAACCGGGGCAGTGGTAGCGGCTCAGGATATGGGTGCTGCGGGTATCACTTGTTCTACTTCGGAAATGGCAGCCAAAGGCAGTGTCGGTATTGAATTTAACCTTGACAAAGTTCCGGCACGTGAGTATGGAATGATACCTTATGAATATCTGCTTTCTGAATCTCAGGAAAGAATGCTATTTGTGTCCGAAAAAGGCCGAGAACAAGAGTTAATTGATATTTTCCACCGTTGGGGACTTCATGCGGTGGTTGCAGGTACTGTAATTGCTGAACCAATTGTCAGAATTTTGTTTAAGGGTGAAGTTGCTGCGGAAATTCCTGCGGATGCTTTGGCTGAAAATACGCCTTTGTATGAAAGAGAACTTTTAGCAGAACCGCCAGAATATGCAAAAACAGCCTGGGATTGGAGTGTTGATAGTTTGCCTAGTTGTGATGCTAGGGGAATTACAGTTAATGGTAAGTTACAAAGTTGGCAGGATGTTTTATTAACTTTGCTGGGTACACCTACCATTGCTTCTAAGAGTTGGGTATATCGCCAATATGATCATCAGGTGCAAAATAATACTGTGTTGTTGCCTGGTGGGGCAGATGCGGCTGTAGTGCGCTTACGTCCTTTAAATTCTTTCCCAGTCACCAGTCACCGAAGCGGAGTTGCTGCTACGGTTGATTGTAACTCTCGCTATGTTTATTTAGATCCTTATGAGGGTGCTAAATCTGTTGTAGCTGAAGCTGCAAGGAATCTTAGTTGTGTGGGTGCTGAACCTTTAGCGGTGACAGATAATCTTAATTTTGGTAGTCCTGAAAAACCTATCGGTTATTGGCAGTTAGCGTCAGCTTGTAAAGGATTAAGTGAAGGGTGTCAGGAGTTGGGAACGCCTGTTACGGGTGGAAATGTTTCTTTGTATAATGAGACTTTTGACGCTCAGGGAAATCCCCAGCCTATTTATCCTACTCCTGTGGTGGGAATGGTTGGTTTAATTGAGGATTTGGATAAAATTTGTGGACAGGGCTGGAAAAATGTAGGTGATGCAATTTACCTTTTAGGTTTACCTGTGCAATCCAAAATCCAAAATCCAAAATCTAAAATCGAATTGGGAGCTTCTGAATATTTAGCAGCGATTCATAATACGATTGCAGGTAAACCGCCAAGGGTTAATTTTGATTTAGAACGGAAAGTACAAAGCGTGTGTCGTTATGGTATTCATTCTGGGTGGGTGCGTTCAGCACATGATACTGCTGAAGGCGGTCTAACTGTAGCTTTGGCGGAATGTTGTTTAAGTGGAAAGTTGGGAGCAGAATTAAATTTAGGTATTTCTGCAAACTCTGCTTTTCGCTTTGATGAAGTGTTGTTTGGTGAAGGTGGTGCGAGAATTTTAGTTTCTGTGAATGTGGAAAATCAGGAAATTTGGGAATCCTATTTACAGGAACATTTAGGAGAAAATTGGCAAAAATTAGGTATTGTTGCTAATTTGGCAACAGGGTTAACAGTGACTACTGCTGATCACCAAGAAGTTATGAAAGTCAGCATTAGCGATATGAGCAACGTTTACGATCAGGCGATCGCCCAACGTCTCGCTCTCTATGCCAATACATAAACCGCATCAATGTCAAGGATCGGGCATGAAAATTTACAATTCATCCCCCATCCTTGACCAATTTACGGTACTGTTTTAATGGATGGTTAAAGATTTATTAAGAGGCAGGAGGCAGGAGGCAGGAGTCAGGAGTCAGGAGGAAGAAGGTAAATATTTCTCCCCAGTCACCAGTCACCAGTCACCAGTCACCAGTCACCAGTCACCAGTACCCAGTACCCAGTTACCAGGAGCAAAAACCAGCATGATTCCCCAGCATTCTATCACTTCTGATCCATCTATAAATATTAGTGAAATTAGTGAAAACGCTTGTGATAAACCAGAAGAGGCGTGTGGTGTTTTTGGTATCTATGCACCAGAACAAGATGTAGCAAAAATGGCATACTTTGGATTATATGCCCTGCAACATCGGGGTCAAGAATCTGCTGGTATTGCTACCTTTAATGGACATTATGTACACCAGCATAAAGATATGGGGCTGGTTTCTCAAGTATTTAATGAAACTATTTTAGAAGAATTAGTCGGTAATATTGCAGTTGGACATAACCGTTATTCTACTACTGGTTCTAGTCGCAAAGTTAACGCTCAACCCGCAGTTATCTCAACTCGTTTAGGTCATTTGGCTTTAGCACATAATGGTAATTTAGTCAATACCATACAATTGCGGGAAGAATTACTTCAGAGTAATGTTCATTTGCTAACAACCACCGATTCAGAAATGATTGCTTATGCGATCGCAGAAGAAGTCAATGCTGGTGCAGACTGGTTAGAAGGTGCGATTCGTGCGCTTCACCGTTGTCAAGGTGCATTTAGTCTGGTAGTTGGTACACCCGATGGTATCATGGCAGCAAGAGATCCTAACGGCATTCGTCCCCTGGTAATTGGTACATTAGACAGTGATCCAGTACGTTACGTTCTCGCTTCCGAAACCTGCGGTTTAGATATTATCGGTGCTGAATATCTGCGCGATGTCGAACCAGGAGAGTTAGTTTGGATTACAGAAAAAGGTTTAACATCACACCGATGGAATCAACAACCCCAGCGCAAGTTGTGTATCTTTGAAATGATCTACTTTGCTCGTCCTGATAGCGTCATGCACCATGAAACATTATATAGCTATCGGATGCGATTAGGACGGAGATTAGCGGAAGAATCACCAATAGAAGCAGATATAGTATTTGGTGTACCTGATTCTGGTATACCTGCGGCCATTGGTTTTTCCCAAGCATCAGGGGTAGCTTATGGTGAAGGTTTGATTAAAAATCGCTACGTCGGTAGAACATTTATTCAACCTACCCAAAGTATGCGGGAAACGGGCATTAAGATGAAATTGAACCCCCTGAAAGATGTATTGTATGGTAAGCGGGTGGTAATAATTGATGATTCCATTGTCCGGGGAACTACTAGCCGCAAACTCGTTAAAGCATTGCGTGAAGCAGGTGCATCAGAAGTACACATGAGAATATCTTCCCCACCTGTCACCCATCCTTGCTTTTATGGGATTGATACAGATACCCAAGATCAACTAATTGCCGCTAAAATGTCAGTAGCAGACATAGCCAAAAAATTAGAAGTTGATACCCTTGCTTATTTAAGTTGGGAAGGAATGTTAGAAGCAACCAGGGAAGATACAAATAGTTTTTGTTCTGCTTGTTTTACAGGTGATTATCCTGTAGCGATTCCTGAACAAGTGAAGCGTTCTAAATTAATGCTAGAAAAAGCTACAGTTTAGATCATTTTATCATCTGGTGGGGTGGGCATCTTGCCTGCCTCAATATTTTATTTTGTCAGAATCAGGATCACCAGGATTATAGGATTAACAAGATTTTAATTTGATAATTTATCATAATATTTAAAAATCATCGAAAAATTACATTTTTTAATAATTATCCACACCCTCATTTAGATAACATCGAAAAATCCTCACATCCCAAAAATAGAACTTTCAATAATAGACATCTCCGAAAAAGAATCAAATTATGGTATAACAAGGTAAAATCGTGCATCTACCCTGAGATTATGAGCAACATAGTTGAGTACATTCATAATAATCCTGAAGAATCACAACGGTTATTAGGA
>NZ_BJCE01000063.1:0-24798 GCF_005402885.1 Sphaerospermopsis reniformis | reverse complement strand
AATTTAAAACAAGAAGCGGTCAGATTGATCGTGTTAGCCTGTGGACTAGATAGTGCCGACACTGCTAGGGTGAAACAGGAAGAAAAAGCCAACTTTTGTTAGCATTAGTTAGCTTTTTTGTATCGGTAAGTTTAATTATCGGATTATTTTTTGGACGTTGCGTTTTCACGGACAGTTATTTTTTACGGAACTTGCTTTTGATTTACATGATGTTTCTCAAACTGATGAAAGTACAATTTTAGCAACGTGGACGGTGCGGGGTGTGTTGCGTGTTCCTTGGAAAGCGCGGTTATTTTTTAATGGTTATTCCACTTATAAGTTAAATGATCAGGGTTTGATTTTTGAACATATTGATACTTGGGATCGGGGACCGGGGGAGATTTTGCAGCAGTTTTTTAAGAGAGGGGTTTATTGAAATAAAAAGGATTTTATTTGTCTGATAGCGAAGCGTGGCGTAAGCCATATCAGGATGTCCAGGATTTAAGGATTTTCAGGATTATTTTTACCATTGATTAATTAAAATTAAATACTGTTAACTTTGACTACTTTCAGTTAAAACCTGTAAAAGGTTTAATTATCCGGTAGTTTAAGTCCTGAATTTTTTAAACAATTCTCAGGAGTGCGATCGCTGACTTGGTGACTGAATATGATAATTTCTCTTTCTTCCTTTGCGTCTTTGCGTCTTTGCGTGAGGATTGAAGATTTTTAAGAAACGAACCACGAAGAAGCGAAGGACACGAAGGAAGAGAGGAAGAGAGGAAGAATTTTTGTTGATGTTTACATCCTGTAAATTCTTAAATCCAGGATATTAGGAATTAGACATTTTCCCAGTCTTCTAATTTTAATTCGGGAATGCGTGAAAATTCTCTGGTGTTGTGGGTGACTAATGTTAAGTTGTTAGTTAGGGCGATCGCCGCAATTTGCAAATCATAACTGCCTATGGGTGTTCCCTGAGTTTTGAGTTGAGAGCGGAGATATCCACATATAGCAGCAGCTTTACCATCAAAAGGTAAACTGACAACATCTCCAAAAAATTTGTTTAGAGTTGCTAGGTTTTCTTCTGTCCGAGAACTATTATATGCTCCATAATAAAGCTCGAATTTTACAATGTCACAAATAACTACTTCTTCTGGAGATAAAGAAGTAATACGCTGATAGATTGAGTTATTGCGACGATTAATATAACCAATACAAGTATTGGTATCTAACAGATAAATCATAACAATGGTTCTCTTTCAAATTGTTCTTCTTGGGGCGCTCTTTCTAATGCTTCTCCTTCCCACGCTCCAAATGTACTCAAAAATTCTGAAGACCATTGACGTTTTTGCGGTTTTTGAACTTGTTGATAAACTATAATTACTTCTACATCAGCATCTTTGATTTCTGGTAAGGGTATGTGTAAAATTCCATCATTACCAATGTGAGATTCTAGTTTTATGGTTTGCATTATTAATCTTTCTCCTTTAATCTTTCGATATTATAACCTTTCTTTCTCCTCTTTGCGTCTTTGCGTGAGAATTGAAGATTTTTTTTGAAACGAACCGCAAAGGACGCAAAGGACACGAAGGAAGAGAAGTTAAAGAGGGTTTTTAATTTATTCAAATACAGGTGGCCAAATTTCTGAGATATTTATTTCCCAACCAGGAAGTAATTCGGGAATGGTTAATTTATCATCTCCTGTTAATGTTTCAATTTCTCCGTTGGGACGATATACGCTTACGGTTCTTTCATCAGGATTAATTAATATGCCGATTTTTGCACCTTGTTCTAAAAAGAGTTTTATTTTATCTTCTAATTTTCCGATTCTATCAGTTTTTGATTTAATTTCTACCACCAAATCAGGAACTAGGTTTCCAAAGTCTCTAACTGTGCGTTTTAATCTGGAAGCAACAACGAAGGAAACATCGGGTGCGCGGAGGTCGGTGTTTGGCATAATAAAACCACCGCTAGAGTCAAATATTCTCCCTAAGTTCCGGGGTTTAATCCAGTTACCTAATAATCTGATCAATTCTGCACCTATTTCACTTGATTCAATATCTGATGGTCCCATAACTAGGAGATTTCCTTCTTGCAGTTCTATTTGATAGTCTTCTTGTTCTTTGGATAGGTTTTGTTGCAGTATTTCTACATCTTTTATTGTTAGCTGCATGGGGTTTTCTCCTTATATATATATGATTATATTCTTCCTTTGCGTCTCTGCGTCTTTGCGTGAGAATTAAAGATTTAGGAAACGAACCGCAAAGAACGCAAAGGACACGAAGGAAGAGACATTAAAGAGGGTTTTGGGGTGGATATTGTTTTAATACTTGTTGGAGATATTTTCCTGTGTAGGAACGTTGATTTTTTGCAACTTCTTCTGGTGTTCCCGCAACAATAATTTCTCCTCCTTTGTCTCCTCCTTCTGGTCCTAAGTCTATTACCCAATCTGCACAACGGATAACGTCTAAATTATGTTCAATGACTAAAATCGAATTTCCTTTATCCACCAATCTTTGCAAAACATCTAATAATTTATGAACGTCGTAAAAAGACAACCCGGTTGTTGGTTCATCTATTAAATATAATGTTTTCCCGGTTGCACGTCGAGATAATTCTGTTGCTAATTTCACCCGTTGCGCTTCTCCTCCTGATAATGTGGTGGCTGGTTGTCCTAATTGTACATATCCTAATCCTACATCTACTAATGTTTGTAGTTTGCTAACTGCTTTGGGAATGTTTTCACAAAATGCTAATGCTTCTTCTACTGTCATGTTTAAAACGTCAGAGATTGATTTTTCTTTGTATTTAACTTGTAGGGTTTCTCTGTTATATCTTGCTCCTTTACAAACTTCGCATTGTACATAAACGTCTGGTAAAAAGTTCATTTCTATGACGTTTACTCCTTGTCCGCTACAAGCTTCACATCTGCCACCTTTGACATTGAAGGAAAATTGTCCTGGTTTATATCCTCTGGTTTTGGCTTCGATGGTTTGGGAAAATACTTCTCTAATAACATCAAAAACTCCTGTGTAAGTTGCAGGGTTTGATCTGGGTGTTCTGCCTATGGGTGATTGATCTATAACTATGGCTTTATCTACACAGTTTAATCCTTTAATTTCTTCTATTTCTTTTGGTAAGGGTACTCTTTTTAAAAGATGATGTTGTAAAGCTGGATAAAGTAATTCATTGATTAAAGTTGATTTTCCTGAACCAGAAACTCCAGTAACAGCCACCAGTTTTCCTAAGGGAATTTCTACATCTATGTTTTTTAAGTTGTTACGATGGGCGTTTTTAATTCTTAAACTTCTACCGTTTCCTTCTCTTCTTGTTCCAGGGGTATTAATTACTCTTTTTCCTGATAGGTAAGCACCTGTTAAAGAAGCTTCCGCATTTAACAAGTCTTCTATATTTCCCTGAGCAATAATATTTCCCCCATGAATACCCGCACCAGGTCCAATATCAACTATATGATCTGCTTCCCGAATAGTTTCTTCATCGTGTTCGACAACTATTAATGTGTTTCCTAAGTCTCGTAATTTAGTTAAAGTTTTTAACAAACGTCCGTTATCTCTTTGATGCAAACCGATACTTGGTTCATCCAAAACATACAGAACACCTGTTAAACCAGAACCGATTTGTGTTGCTAATCTAATTCTTTGTGCTTCTCCTCCTGATAATGTCATTGCCGGACGATCTAAGGTTAAATAATCCAAACCAACATCTAATAAAAATTGTAATCTAGCTTTAACTTCCCGTAAAACTAAATCAGCAATTTGCATTTGTCGGGGGCTTAATTTTAAATGTTCTACCCTTTCCCGACATTCCCGAATTGACACACTCGTTAAATCTAAAATTCCATATTGTCCTAATTTCACAGCTAAAGCTTCCGGCTTTAATCTTTTCCCCCCACAAACTTCACAAGGTTGATCTATTAAATATTCTTCTAATTTCTGCTTAACTAATTCTGTTCCTCCCTCATATTGCCGTTGCAAAATGGGAATTACACCTTTAAAACTCTGCTTTCTCTGTGTCTCTGTGGTTCGTTTTTCCTCTCCATGTAAAACAATTTGTTGCTGTTCCCTGGTTAAATTCTTCCATTGAGTTTGTAACTCAAATCCATAATCTAAACCCAGTGTATATAATAGCTCTAAATAATAGGAATTTTCCTTTTCTGACCAAGGTGCGATCGCTGCATAAATCGGTGCTTCGGGATTAGGTATCAACAATTCTTCAGAAAACCTTCTTAAAGTGCCAATTCCATGACAATGGGAACAAGCTCCATAGGGAGAATTAAAAGAAAACAAACGCGGTGATAATTCTTCCATTACCGCACCATGTTCTGGACAAGCAAAGTTTTCTGAAAATACCATTTCTGATGGTAATTTTTGTTCCGAAATACCTTGACTTTCCCCCCCATTTATTATATGCTTACTATGTTGTCGCTCCTGCGCTGACTTATCTAATGTATCATTTAATACTTGAATTATAGCTATTCCGTTAGATTGCTTAAGGCAGGTGGTGAGAGAATCGACTAGACGCTCCTGTATATCGTCTTTTTTTACGAGCCTGTCAATAACCAGTTCTATATTATGTGTAATATTTTTATCCAATTCAATGGAATCTGAGAGTTCCAAGACCTCTCCATTGACCCTGATCCGAACAAAACCTTGAGCGGCTAAACTAGAAATTAGTTTGCGGTGAGTTCCCTTTTTTCCTCTGACGACTGGTGCAAGAATTTGAAAACGGGTGCGGTCAGGAAGTGCAAGGATGCGATCGCACATCTCATCAATAGTTTGGGGGGAAATAGAGCGATCGCAATGGGGACAATGGGGTTCACCAGCACGGCCATAAAGCAACCGCAGATAATCATAAATTTCCGTGACAGTTCCCACTGTAGAACGGGGGTTGTGGGAAGTTGATTTTTGGTCAATGGAAATGGCAGGACTTAAACCCTCGATAGATTCCACATCGGGTTTATCCAACTGACCCAAAAATTGCCGAGCATAAGCGCTCAGAGATTCCACATAACGCCGTTGACCTTCTGCAAAAATCGTATCAAACGCCAAAGAAGACTTACCCGAACCAGAAACACCAGTAAACACAATTAACTGATCGCGGGGTAATTCCAAATCAATATTTTTGAGATTGTGCTGCCTAGCGCCCCGAATGCGAATAGTATTTTGGTTGTTTTGGGGATAGGGGAGGCGATCGCTCAAATTTGTTGCTAGGTGTTCTGACATATTGACAGAGGGAAGGTTACACAGTGAAACAGTCCCTAATAATAACGTAATTTTCTGATCTTTGAGATTTTCCCTCGTTTCTGCCTTTGTGTCCTTTGCATCCTTTTGTCTTGCCATAACGACAATTTTTAACGCCGACCTATTTAGGGGATGCTGAATAAACCAAAAAGCCTCACAATATTTTCCTAGTATTTTTGCAGAAACTTTTGGAAAGTATATCTGTCACGCTGTTTAAATATCTGAAAACCTACATACTTACCCATGTCTGCTATTGCTCAAGGTATTCCCGGACTACCAGATTTAACACATCCTGATGAATTAATCAAGTTTGGTACCCAACTACTTCAAGGTTCACTATTGTTTGTATTTTTAATTGTAGCCTTGGGAGTGGCGATCGCTCTCATCAGTTTTTCTCTGAGACGCAACACCAGCGAACAAGCTGTTTTCTTTGGTGAATGGTCAATTCGTTATTCCCAACTTCTCAAAGGACTACAACATTTAGCCTTAATTTTAATTTTAGTAGTTACGGGATTTTTCCTCACTTCTACTTTAAGCAACCGTTACCATCATTGGGAACAAGCAAAAGTAGCACAAGTAGCGGAAAGTGTAGCAGGTGATAAATTAGAACAAATTGCGCCCCAAGTGCGTTACATTATCGAAGAACCTTATAGCTATACTACTCAAGTTAACGGCAAAATAGTCAAGGTGACAGATAAACAAAAAGTTACTCGCTATTTAAACTTAGCAGGTTCAAATATTCAAGTTAAAATTGACCAAAGTGTGAACGTGCAAAATCGCAGTGCCATTTATAATACAGATTACACTGCTGATTATAAAATTGTCAATTCACTAAGTGATGTTAATAGTTTTTTCTTTGAAGCACCACCACCCTACGGTTATTCCTTACTTTCTAGTTATAAAGTAGAAAAAGATGGAACAAGATTAAAACAAATAAACCCTGGTGATTATGGTTTTCCCTTTCGCTTAGAACCAGGACAAGAAACCACAATTAAAGTTAGCTATCAAGCGCAAGGTGGACCCCGTTGGGTTTATAATGCCACAAATCAATTACTTTCTCAATTTCGCCTCACAACAATTGCTAATTTTAGAAATGCTGATTTTGCTAGTGGGATAGTTCCTCATGAAATTAAAAATGATGGTGACAGTACCCAATTTACTTGGATATTTGATGAAAATGTTTCTGTAAGAAATCCCTTTGGTGTATTTACTGCCACCAAACCAATAGGAAAAACTGGGATTATACCCCGGTTATTACTGTTAGCACCAGCCTTATTTTTGTGGTGGATATTGCTTTTATATTTGTCCCTACCCATGAGTTTAAAAAATTTGGCGATCGCTGCGGGTATTTTCTTTGCTTGCTTATTAACTTTAACCTATATGGCGCGGGTAATGAATGCAGAAATAGCTTGGTTAATGATTTCATTAATCTTACTTGGTTTCATCTATGGTTTAGGTGCAAATCGTCACGCTGCTTTAGCCGCCATTATTTGTACTATTGCTGGAGCAATTTTACCTGTATTTGCATTATTAATTCCCTTTAGTGGTTTAACCTTGAGTTTGGCAGGTTTGTTATCAGTCGGGTGGTTAGCAATACATCATTGGTATAGACAATTGATAATTGATAATTGATAATTGACAACTATCAAATTCAAGGTTTAAAACCTTAAATTTGCAGGAGAAAAAAAAGAAAAAATTTTCTATTAGCCAATTCTCTCACTTTCTCCTGAAAGATAATTGTCAATTGTCAATTGTCCATTTTTGAAAAAAAAATCAGTACACCAGTACGCGGACATCAATAGACATCTGGTGGTAATTAAATTTGCATAAGCACCAAACCTTTGTAGGGACAATTCATGAATTTTACCTACGATAATTTTCACCAGAGGTATGATCAAATCGGATCTCTATATATTAGACCTGTCCGAAAATTAAATATGCGTTTTCTAAAACCCTTGTAGAGACGTTCTATAGAACGTCTCTACATTAATTCCCGGAAATGTCTATTTATGGCATTTTGGCAGATATTTGCAGTGTTGCATTGCTATCCTAGATGCGCGAATGTCTTTGTGCGATAATTCCGACTTGCAGAATCCCTCGGTGTATAACCGGGGGTCTTTTTTTTGGTATCAGTTTCCACCACTATTGAAAATTGACCACAAAACTGCACTCCTAACTTCTAAATTATCATCATCATACTTCATTCGACGTAGAAAGCATAAATCAAAACCCTTTCCTTTCGATAGAGTGCATAGGTTTGTGAGCAAGATAAATTGATATCAAGACTAGTCCACATTCCAATGTCTTTGATTCTATCCTCTGGTGACTGACCTTCGCTGGAGGTGATTTTTTGTAAGAAGTCAGGAGTCAGGAGTCAGGAGTCAGGAGTCAGGAGTCAGGAGTCAGGAGTCAGGATATTAAAAATAAATTTCTTCCCTGTTCCCTGTTCCCTATTCCCTATTCCCTATTCCCTTCTTTACAGCTATGAAAAAGCACCAGGGAAAGCGGATTAAAATCTGGCGCATAGATTCCATCAGTTGTGTACGTGTTATAAACAAAGTGTAGATAACAGTAATAAAATCCAAGTTTCTTGATCTTTAAGAAACTTTTTGTTAGTTACGTTATCAGTACCACTAAAATTTTACTACCAAAAAAACAACAGTTTTTCTAACAGTTTCAGTGGCACACCAGTTTGTATTAGAATCATAGTACATTTATTCAATCTTCATAATTAACTTATTACTTCTTAATATCAGCTATCAGCTATCAGCTATCAGTTACCAGCTATCAGTTGACAGTTAGCCGTTTTCAATGTTCACTGTTAACAGTTGACTGTAAACTGTTCCCTGATTAATATATGATGAATAAATTAACACCTAAAAACTGGATAATTATTCAACAGAGATTAACACCTTATCTATTTTTATTACCAGCTTTAGTTTTATTAAGCTTAACTGTTTTTTGGCCTGCGCTGCAAGCATTTTACCTCAGCTTTACCAGCTATCAAGATATTGGAGAAGCGCCTAAATTTATCGGTTTTGACAACTTTCTGCGTTTATGGAAAGATGTTGTTTTTTGGAAAACCTTAGAAAACACCTTTCTCTATCTTGTTGGAGTTGTGCCAATTTTGGTAATTACTCCCTTGATTTTAGCGATTTTAGTAAATCAAAAATTGCGGGGTATGAATTGGTTTAGAACTGCATATTATACACCTGTAGTCATTTCAATGGTTGTTGCAGGTATAGCTTGGAAATGGTTGTATGCAGAAAACGGTTTATTAAATCAATTCTTGAAAACTTTAGGTATATTTCCCGAAGGAATTCCTTGGTTAACAAGTCCAGAGAAAATATTAGGAATTGTCCCCATTTCTTTAGCTAGTGTAATGGCTGTAACTATTTGGAAAGGATTAGGATATTACATGGTAATTTATTTAGCGGGATTGCAATCTATTCCTGCTGATGTTTATGAAGCAGCAGCAATTGATGGTTCAGATGGTATTCGCAAACATTTAGATATTACCATTCCTTTAATGCAGCCTTATTTAGCTTTAGTAGCGGTAATTTCGGCGATTTCTGCCACTAAAGTCTTTGAAGAAGTTTATATTATGACAGGAGGCGGACCCCTGAATAGTTCTAAAACAATTGTTTACTATTTATATGAACAGGCATTTAGTAATTTAGAATTTACCTATGCTTGTACAATGGGCTTGGTGTTATTTTTAATCATTTTAGGATTATCACTTTTGCGATTAGCAATTAATCAGCAAGATGGTAATTTGGGTGTGTAATTAGGGGTTGCTGAAAATTTTCAGCAAACCTTAATTATTTCGGCACAGACCAAGAACGAACTTGACCTAAAGTTACAGGAATTCTGTCACTAACATCAATAGTAAACAGAAAAACTCTCTTCGCTCTATGGTATTATTTACTGGAATTTTCTGGCTGTATTCTGGATTCTGCGTTTTGCGTTCTGTATTCTTACTTGTCAGACTCAAACATCAATATTAATTACTAACCATGAAAACCTTAATTTCTTCTTTAGTCGTTTTAGGAATTGGTGCAACAGTGTTAGTGTCTAATCAGAGTATTGCCCAATCATCTAAAATTGAAGAATTTGTTGCTAGGGGTACAGAACCATTTTGGAGTGTGACTGTTGGTAAACGGGGAATTATTTATAGTTCTCCAGAAATTAAACAGCAAATCTTCCGTTATACAGCACCATTAACAGCCCAAGGAAGACCAAATGATTTAGTTAGAGTATACCGCTTTAGAGGTCGGGAAAACAATATGTTAATTCTGCGAAAAGTTAATAGTTGTAGTGATGGGATGTCAGATCAAAAATACCCGTATTCAGCTATTTTTATGTTAGGAAATAGGGTTTTAGAAGGTTGTGCTGAGAAAAAATAATATCATTTATTTGGTAATTGGTAATTGGTAATTGGTAATTGGGAAAAATAAAATGATTACCTAGTCCCTAGTCCCTAGTCCCCAGTCCCCAGTCCCCAGTTAAAATCTTCTTTCAAACTCAATAATTGCCCGACTATCATCAGTTAAATTTGTGGAAGCACGAACACGAAAATCATCATTAATTCTGTAATTAATACCCCATTGAAAGGGGTCACTAGCGGTTAAAATTTTGATCGTAGAAAAGGAAAATTTGCTAGAAATATCCACACCTGCTTCTAATGCTAATTCTATAGTCGAGTTGCTTTTACCTGCTTCGGGTTTATCAGAAAGAATGGTAGGAAATATCCGCAGTTCACTTAAACCAAAAGCATCTCCAATTTGGCTAAATGCAGCTTGAAAGTTATTGAAAACAGCCGAACCAGCAATATTAATTAAACCCAATGTTGTGTCACCACGTCCTTGGGTGTCTACAAACCCACCTCCTAACAAAGTGACAATTTCTGTTTGTGAACGTGAGGGACTACTTTTTAATTCTAAATTCTCATTTAGTTGACTAGCAAGACCTTTAACTATTGCTTCGACGCGGACGGTTTCTAATTCTGATAACCCTGTAGAAACTTGTCTGCTGAGATCAATTGTTTGGATTCCATCTAACACTTTAGCAAACAGTTTAATATCTAACTCAGGATCACGAGGATCAGAAGTTCTAAAAGTTGCAGTATGTTTATAGTTACGAGCTAAATTGAATTGGGTAGTAAATAAATTTACGCCACCTTTGGTTAATCTGATAGTTCCTGCGGGTATAGGATTATTTAAAGTACCACTTACATTTAAATCACCAGTTGCTAGGAAGTTAAAAACAGGTGGACGAGCTATTTTTACACTTTTTCCTAGCTTGATTTGCAAATTATTTAATCTGGTTATTCCGCTTTCAAGATCACTAGTTTTGTTTTGCTTGTTAGCGGCGATGATTGATAAATCAGAACCTGTTTGAGATAAGGTTTGTGTATCAGATTCTGTTAGTAAAACTTGACCATTAGATAATTCTATCTCACCACCAATTGCTGGTTGTAATACTGAACCTGTAATTTCTAAATTACCACTTGCACCACCTTGATATAATCCCTTGAGATTTAATACTAATTGTTCTAGTTTCACACTCAAGGGTTTATCTATTTGGATGTTTTGACTGTTGAAAATTGGTATTTCTCCTGTGGCTTCTATTTTACCATTGCTAAACTGCCCTTTGAGGTTTTCTACTAATACTTTATTAAAATCAAATTCGGCTTTTCCAGACACATTATTTAGTTTACCTTGTAAAGCTTGGGCTGCAAATGTGGCGTTATTAAGAGAGGCAGTACCTTTAACTAATGGTTGTTGTCTAGTTCCTCTGACAGCTAAATCTACTTCTCCTTCACCGTTCTCAAAAGCTATTTGATCGGTGAACAGATTTAATAATCCTAAACCTTCATCTTTGACTTTGACATCTAGGGTAATTTGATTGTTGTCTGGTGTTACTGATGCAAATGGTAATTTATAGGGAATATCACCAGTAATGTTAACTGGTTCGTTTCCTACTGCTATGACTTGACTGCCAAATTTCAAACGTCCATCAGCATAACTAAAACCTGCGTTGGCTGACTGTATTGGTTTTTGATTGAGTGTTCCTTCTGTGATTTTTAATTGTCCTCTAGCTTGGGGGTTGGCTATACTACCAGCTATAGCAGCATCAATGTTAAGATTACCGCTAATTCCTACGGGGATTTTGACAAAGTTATTTAATAGTTGAATCGGGAATTTTTCGACTGTTAATTTTCCTGATTGTTCTTCACCACCAACATTACCAGTAAAGGCTATGAGTCTATCTTTAGCTGCGATGCGTAAAGGTTGTAACCGCAAAACACCTTTTTCAAAACTACCTTCAGCAATGACTTTTTCGGCACGATAAAACCGATTAGGTTCTGTTTCTCTACCCCAAGTAAAGTTTTGTCCTTGTAAGTTAAATTGTGCTGTTGGTCCGTTTTTTGTAGCGGTGTTGATGGCAATTTCTCCGTTGAAAGTTCCCTTTAAGTCTTTTAAATATGGTATTGGTTTTGATTCTAGCCGTTTTTGTTCTTCCGCAACTAGAAGTGCTTCAATTTCTGCTAAACGTTGAATTTGATTAAATAAAGGTTGATTTGGTAAACCTCGCGGGTTGGTGGTTAAATCTGCTGCTGTACCGTAGGTGGGAGGTGTTAAACCTCTTTGTAAATCTTGGATTTCAAATATTTGGGCAACGGTGAGTAAATCTTGAATTTTGCCTTGGTTGATGTTAATTTTGGCTTGTACTTGGGGACCTTGAGGAGTTTGTTTGAGGTTAGCGTCAAACAGGTAGCGACTTTGATCGTTGATAAATTCGCTGTTTGTTAAGGTGGCTAAATTATTGTTGTATTGAAATTCGGTGGTGAAGCGATCGCCTTTAATTCTACCAAGTTGCGGTTTGGCGATCGCAATATTTCCCCGTGTTGCTAATGTTTTTTGATTTATTTGCAAATCTCCCGTTAATAAACCAGCTAATGCACTTTGTCCCAAAATCGGATTATTAGGTAAGTTTAAATTTAACACTTGTAAGGGGAAATTATTAACTTTAACTGCCAAATTTTCGCCTTGAGATTGACCTGTAGCTGATGCTTGTTGCCACTGTACTAAAAAGGCGCTAGGTTGATTATTGGCATTTAATTTAGCTGCTAGTCTGTCTCTTTTACCAGCAACATCTAAACTTAAACCCCTTCCTTGCACTAAATTAATGTTACCAGTTAATAATGGTTCAAAGGCAAACTTTTGTATTTTGCTTTGCACTTGCAAATTTTGCAAACCCAAAGATCCAATAACATTCGGTGCTGTGATTTTCCCGGTAATTTGTCCTTTAAAATCTGCTTTTCCAGCTACATTGATCGCATTAGGTAATTGCAAAGGCAATTGTTTAAGGTCATAATTTTGCGTTTGAACATTGAGGTTTAATTGGGTAATTTTTGGTATACCTGCTTGTTTAGCATCGGCTAAAATATAACCACTGGCGTTTAAATTTGGAGTTCTTGCTTGGGGAATAGTTAATTGTTGACCATTCCAAGAAACTACAGCATTTAAAGGAGAATTAATTCCCGGAATACCTCGACTAAATTGCACTTGACCAGTAGCACGAATATCAGCTAATTTCGCAGACCCAATAATACCAGCAACTTTTAACTGACCTGCAAATTTACCTGATAATTGTTGATTTAAACGTTTTAATTGTACACCAGAACTATTAACTAATGCTTGGTAATGACCATTAGCAAGTTGAATATTAGACGCTGTAACTGTTCCCCCGGCAAGATTTAACTTTGCTTGACCATTTGCTTGAATAGTTTCAGGTTGAAAAGATGCAACATTACCAGCAACATTAAACTCACCAACTAATGCACCTTGTATTTGAGGTGGAACATTTGCTAATCTCTGCACAGGTACATTTTCTACTGCAACTTGCGCCTTGTAGCGACCATTACTAACTTGAATATTTTTAGCTGTAATTGTGCCATCATTAACTTTTAAACTGCCTTCACCAATAGCACCGAAATTATTGAAGTTGAAATTTTCGGTATTACCTGCAATAGTAAATTTCCCGGCGATGGGATTATTGAAAATGGGGGGAGATTGTTTTAAGATTGTTCCCAATCGTACATCTTGAGCTATCAAGTCAGCAATAAAGTTTTTATCTTCTAACTGAAAACGAGAAATGGCAATTTTACCGCCAGCAATATTAATCTTGGCATCTTCTGGACGAATATTAGTAATTTTAAAGTTTTCAGAATTTCCTGAAATGATTAATTTACCGTTAAATGCTGCGTTATTTAAAGAGATATTTTCTAATTGTTCTTCTTTGAGAAATGGTGTTAATTTCACACCTGAAGCTTGAGCGACAGCTTGCCAACTTTGAGGATTATAATTACCATAAACCCGGATTATATTCCCAGCAATATTAACAGCAACATTACGAAAATCAACTGTACGATTTGAGTTAATAATTGTTTCACCAGTAGCAGCATAGGTGGCTTGGGGAGCTTGCCATTTTACAAAAGTTTGAATATTGTTAGCTGTACCAATGAGGTTAGCTGTAGCTGAGACAGTGCCAATTTTGAATGTAGAGTTAATATGATCATTATAAAGTTTAGCGATCGCATCCCCTGGAACATTTTTAGCAGTTAAGTTCACATTGATTTGCGGTACTTTCCCCAGGGCAATTTTTCCCGCCCCGCTAACTTCACCCCCTAATGTAGTTTTGCCTTGAATATCTTTGAGAGTCAGCAGAGCATCACGAGTTGAAAGCTCAAATTTACTACTAACTTTCTCAAAATCAACTTGATCAATTTTGGCAGTTTTGATATTAGCCACAGTTCCTGAAAGCACAGGTTTTTCAATATTTCCTAATATCTGTAAATCGGCTTTTACTACCCCACTCACAGGGAAAGGTGATTGCACTTTCAGAGTTTCTAAGGCATTTGACACACTTACAGCATTGACACGCCCTGATAAATTAAAGCCTTTTTCTCGGTGAATCAAACCTTTAGCAGTAAGGGGAATTTTCCCATAATTACTAACTACATTATCTAACTCTATAGCTAATCCTTGAAACTTGACGTTTCCCTGAGTATTGCTTAATAGTTGTGGGACTTGGGGAATTTGTAGAGTTACCCCTTGTAAAGCAGCAGTACCATCTAATAAAGTTTGTTGATTTGGTATTAATTGAATTTGTAAATCACCATTTACCCGACCAGCTTGTAAATTTATTGGTAATTGAATCAAACGAGTAATATCTGCGGCTAATAAATCTTGCGTTTTTACCTTTAAATTACCTTCTAAATTTGCCTGGGCGCGGAGATTTCCTTGCAGGAAAATATTACCACCGTTCTCTGGTTTTCCGGCTACGTCAAATTTAATCAGTCGGTTATTTTCTATCAGTTGGGCAGTTCCGTATAGTCCTGAAAATGTTACAGGTATTGGGGACTGGGAACTGGGGACTGGGAAATTGATATTTTTCCTTTGTTTCTCTGCTGCTTCTGCTTTCCCTGTTGCCTGGGTTTTCTGGTTTCCTACTAATATTAACTTGGCGTTGCGAACGCGCAGTTTATCTACATCGGTTTTAATAAGTCCTGGTTTTCCTAGTGGGGCGATAGTGGTAGTGATCCAGCGTCCTTGGTTATCCTGTTGAATATAAATATCTGGGTTAATTAAAGTAACATCTAATTTTAATTGACGATTAACAACTAACTGCCAAGGATCAAAACCCACATCTACCGCTTCTATTGTCACCCGATCTGTATCCGTGGGTGTGGGGGGGATAGCTGAAGCAGCAAACCTAACTCCTGTGAGGTAAAATTCTTTTACTTCTCCCAATTCAACTGGACGGTTGAGGATATTGGTAAGATTTTGTTGTGCTAGGGGTGCTAACTCTGTTTGGATAAAATTTCTTAAACGCCAAATACCACCGATGATTACAATTAGCAAAAATGCGCCTAACGCCATGCTACCACGACTCAATATGATCAACCATAAGCGTTTGCGGCTTGCGGTTGGGGTTTCTTGATCTTTTTTGGAAGTGTTAGACATGGGTTTGCACTCTGGAAATTGCCGGAGTTAGTGGTCAAACATCCTCTTATAATTAGCACAATATTTAGCTGTGCCACTGGTAGGGTACAGACCAGTTTACATATTTCCCAAGGTTTAGCCAGAGATTACCACAATTAGGGTTTGATTTGCCTGAAATCTTGAAAAATATACCTTTCGTCTATTGTTGGCTTTCCCAGAGGCACAATCTCGAACTTTAATAGAAATAATATAAACGTCAAGTCAAAGGATTAAAGGATTAAAGATGCGTGTTTTTGTACTACTATTCAATGCGGGAACTGATAATGAAGGGATTCACTCGATTCGGGTGGGCGATCGCAATACAATCATGATGTTTGAATCAGAAGATGATGCCACCCGCTTTGCTTTAATGTTAGAAGCGCAAGATTTCCCCACACCGACGGTTGAGGGAATGGATGAGCAGGATATCATAGACTTTTGCAAAAGTGCGGATTTTGGCTGGGAACTTGTGCCAGAAAATAGTAATACCGTGGTGACACCTCCAGAACAGAACGTAGAAGAAACTGATTGGAAACCAGAAGGTCAAACTCAAAATAACTATGATAACTATAGTTCTCAGTCAGAAGAACAGCAAATGTCTGATTCTGAACTAGACAGCTTCCGTCGCAGACTAGAAGGGTTATTGTAAGTAGTCATTAGTCATTAGTTGTTGGGAAAGTAGGGAATAGGGAATAGGGAATAGGGAATGAGTTAACAATGTTACCCAGTCACCAGTTACCAGTCACCAGTCATCAGTCACCAGTCACCTGTTCCCTTACCTCACCAATAAATTCTCAACTAAAATAGGATTGCTAGATTGCTATATGCGAATTTTGCTAGTTGAAGATGAACCAGGAATAGCCCAATTTATCAGTCAAGGACTCAGAGAGATGAGTTACGCTGTTGATGTGGCTCATGATGGTGAAGAAGGTAAGGAATACATCTTTGCTGCTGAGTATGACATTATCATCTTAGATATTATGCTACCCAAAATTGATGGGTTAAAGCTACTAGGAGAATTTCGCCAGCAAAAAATTAAAACTCCAGTCTTACTTTTAACAGCACGGGATACTGTAGAAGATCGGGTAAAAGGATTAGATCATGGTGCAGATGATTATTTAGTCAAGCCATTTGCATTTTCAGAATTACTGGCACGGTTACGAGCTTTGCAACGTCGCCCACCATTACAATTTAACACCATTTTACAGGTTAGTGATTTAACTATGGATGTAGTCACAAGGGAAGTTCAGCGTGGAGGACGTTTCATTGAACTTAGCCCCTTAGAGTTTAAACTTTTAGAGTATTTATTGCGTAATTCCAATACAGTAGTTACCCGTACACAAATAGGTGAACACGTTTGGGATTTTGATTTTTATAGTGATTCTAATGTTGTAGATGTATATGTTGGTTATTTGAGACGGAAAATAGATCGGGGTTCTGATCAGCCACTACTGCATACAGTTAGAGGAGTAGGATATTGTCTCAAGGGAATAGGTGATAGGTGACTGGGGATTGGTGATTGGGGAAAAATATTTACCTCCTGACTCCTGACTCCTGACTCCTTGAAATCCTGACTCCTGACTCCTGACTCCTGCTGTATGTTTTCTCAACGATTTAATCAAAGTACAATTAGAACTCGTCTAACAACATGGTACATACTGCTTTTGGGCTGTACGCTAGTAGTTTTCGATACCTATTTATATATTCAATTAAAACATAGTTTACTTAGTCAATTAGATACAGCTTTGCAGGTTGCAGCTTCGGAAACTTTTGCTGAAGTGATTCAGGTAAATGGTCATCCTACTTTGAAGATCAAACAACAGTCTGAAACTATTACCCGTAAGTTAACTAATGCTGGTTTTTCCGTGCGTTTGGTTTCTCCCCAAGGTGAAATTTGGGATGGTATCGGTAGTTACAAAACCATACCACCGATGATGCCCGTAAAAATGGGTTATACCAGTGTTACTGAATACGGCAAGATTTGGCGAGTTTATACTCAACCATTATCTTTATCTTCCACTGCTGGTTGGTTACAAGTTGCCCAATCTCTAGATCCTATTTCTGAAGCTTCAGAACATCTGCTGACTTTGATGCTTTTGAGTTTTCCTTTAATTCTCTTAATTGCAGCTTGTGGAGGTTTATTTTTAGCGGATCAAGCGTTACGTCCTATTGATCGCATTATTCGCACTGTCCAGGCAATAGGTCCTAATGATTTCACTCAGCGCATCGGTTATCAAGGTTCAACAGATGAAGTGGGAAGATTAGCTATCACCTTGGATGGGATGTTAGATCGCTTGCAAGCTGCATTTGAGCATGAACGCAGATTTACAGCCGATGCTTCTCATGAGTTACGCACACCTTTAACAGTGATTAAAGGCAGACTGGGTGTAACTTTAAGTAGAGAGCGTACACCAGAAGCATATCATCATACCTTACAAGAATTACAACGGGAAGTTGATCGTTTGATTCGTCTTGCTAATGGTTTGCTTTTTCTCACTCGTTTGGATCAAAGTGAATCTGAATATCAATGGACTTTGACAAATGTTGATTTAAGCGAGTTACTAGAAGTTCTCATTGAGCAAATTCAGCTTTTAGCAGCAGATAAAAATATTACCATCTGTGCAAGTATAAAACCCTTACTTTACATTATTGGCAATTCTGATCACTTAACCAGTTTGTTTTTAAATTTACTAGATAACGCCATTAAGTACACATCCCCGGAAGGTAAGATTAGTGTAGAAACATATCGTGAAAATGAACAGGTGAAAGTAACTATCACTAATACGGGTAAAGGAATTGCAGCGGAACATTTACCCCATTTGTTTGAGCGTTTTTATCGTGCAGAAAGCGATCGCTCACGGTATACAGGTGGATCAGGATTAGGTTTAGCGATCGCCCATGAAATTGTTCGCTTACACGGTGGTAAAATTTATGTCACCAGTAACCCCCATCAATTCACCACATTCACTGTAGAATTACCATTTTGATACTGCCAACTTAATTCTAAGAAAATTCTTAATTTCTTCTCATGCTTTTCTTAAAATTTGTGGACTAATTTAGAGGGTAGTTCATAAAGTTTTCTAATGCTGAGGAAAGAAAAAATCAATGGATGGCAGTTTAATTCTTTTTAACATTCTCAATCCCCCTGTGTTGTTCTTCTTTTTGGGAATGCTGGCGGTTTTTTTAAAATCAGATTTAGAAATTCCCCAACCCTTACCAAAATTATTTTCACTGTATTTGCTGTTATCCATTGGTTTTAAAGGCGGACATGAACTAGCAGAAAGTGGCATTAACTCGCAAATAGCAATGACGCTGATAGTTGCTATTGTCATGGCTTCTATCGTACCAGTATACACCTTTTTTATTCTCAGAATCAAGCTTGATCATTACAATGCAGCTGCTATCGCTGCTACCTACGGTTCTATTAGTGCAGTCACCTTTATTACCGCTAGTTCTTTTCTAGAAAAACTGCACATTCCCTATGGGGGACACATGGTAGCAGCATTAGCTTTAATGGAATCTCCAGCTATTATTATCGGCTTAATTCTGGTGAGAGCATTTGCACCCAAGACAGAAGGTGAAGAAGGATTTTCTTGGGGAAAAGTGATGCACGAAGCTTTTTTAAATGGCTCAGTGTTTCTGTTAGTTGGTAGTTTGCTAGTTGGACTATTAACAGGAGAAAAAGGTTGGGAAAAATTACAACCATTTACTCAAGGAATTTTCTACGGTGCGCTGACTTTCTTTTTACTTGATATGGGATTAGTAGCAGCCAGAAGAATTAAAGATTTAAGTAAAACCGGTTCTTTCTTAATTGGTTTTTCTGTTTTCATTCCTGTTGTCAATGCTATCTTAGGAATTTTGATTGCAAAAGTCTTGGGAATGGGAGAAGGAAATGGACTTTTATTTGCGGTTTTATGTGCCAGTGCTTCTTATATTGCCGTACCGGCAGCGATGAGATTAACTGTTCCCGAATCTAATCCTAGTCTTTATGTTTCTATGGCTTTAGCTTTAACATTCCCCTTTAATATTATTGTGGGAATTCCTCTTTACTTACAAATTTTAAAACTTGTTGGTGTATAGATCATTAGTCTTTTGACCATAGATTCACAAACATGAAATTACAAACATCAGAAATTGCTGTTTTCTGTCCAATAGGTATTAGTCTAGGTGTTATTTATGGAACTCGTTAACCGAGTAGAAATCATTGTCAGCACCCTGGAACAAAGAGAAGTTATAGATATCCTTAATTCTGTGAAAGTTCCTGGATATACATTAATAGAAAATTCTTCCGGTAAAGGGGATAGGGGGATTTGTTATAACGATTTGGGGCGAGAATTTAGCAATAGTTATATTTCTACTATTTGCACCAATCAAATACAATTTGAATACCTGCTCAGAGATATTTTACCCATCCTCAAAACCATTGGTGGTATTTGTTTAATTACCACGAGTAATTCTCTGATATCAGATAACTTTTCCCCCAATCTAACAAGTCTAAATTTATCAATCCCTATTATGCAAGAAGTCCAAAAAGTAGAGATTGTTATTGATACATCTCACATTGAAGATGCTCTGAACATTTTAGAAATCGTCTCTGTTTCTGGATATACAATTATTAAAGATACCTCTGGTAAAGGTGATCGAGGTTTAGTATCTTCCGATATTGACTATGAATTTAGTAATAGTTACATTATGACAGTTTGTACCAATCAAAAACAATTAGATAATTTAGTGGAAAAAATCACCCCTCTGCTGAAAAAAATCGGAGGTGTGTGTTTAGTAACTGATGCAAAATGGGTTAATCACTAAATAATTAAGGAGTCAGGAATCAGAATTTTTGATCAATAAGTAGATTATTAAATTTCTAGGATGTTGCAGATACCAAAAGAATAAAAACACTAAAACGAAAATCACATGAATTCTACAATGCCAATGAAAAGAATTATCAAAGGACTGAACGAATTTCAAACTAACTATTTCACAATTCATCAGGAAATGTTCCGCCAATTATCTCAAGGACAAACTCCTGAAATTCTCTTTATTACTTGTTCTGATTCTCGCATTGATCCGAATTTATTAACACAAACTAAACCAGGAGAACTGTTTATTATTCGGAATTTGGGTAATATTATTCCCACTCATGGAAGTCCTAATAGTAGTGAAGGTGCGGGAATTGAATATGCTGTTTCTGCTTTAAATATTAAGCATATTATTGTTTGTGGTCATTCTCACTGTGGTAGTATGAAAGCACTCCTACAATTAAATAATTTATCTGATGAAATGCCTTTAGTTTATGATTGGTTAAAACGCAATGCCGAGTCTACCCGTCGTCTTTTGCGAGAAAACTATCAAAACTATGATGGGGAAACATTGCTAAAAATAGCTGTAGAAGAAAATGTTTTAACTCAAATTGAAAATTTAGAAACCTATCCTGTGATTCGTTCTAAATTACATGGTGGTAAAATATCTCTCCATGCTTGGGTTTATGAAATAGAAACAGGACAAATTTTTGCTTACAATGCTAATGATAGTAAGTTTGTGCCTTTAAGTTCTGACGCTTTCCCCGTTCCCGATCCTTTAGCTTGTTTAAAAGCAGGTTAATTGAGAAAATATTTATTTAATATTTATTTTTTGATGAGGTAGAAAAGTTAAAGTTGATAAATACATAAACTTTGGATTTAAAAATCAATTTTTATCAATTAATTCAAAGTTTATCTACCTCATTATTTGATTTTTTAGGAAACATTTAGCCATCTACTATCAAAATGAAAAATTACGTAAATTCAGATTTTTCAGATAAAATAGCTGAAGAAAATAATCACCTAAATATAGGGAGTCAATGGTTTTTACGCACACCAGAAAGAGCATTAGAACAAGCATATAAAATGGCTTTAAAAATTAAAGATATTGAATTAGAACATTTTGCAGGGGATAAAGTATCTAGTCAGTCAGGTGATTACAGTCAAAATATTTTAGATTGTTTTCAGACAGATGTGGAAAAATATTTAAAGATTATTAAAATCAGAGTTGTAGAATTTAAAGTGAGTCGATTTTTTATCAAAAACTCTAATTACGCTTTTTTGGATAAACTAAAATTAATTGATGAAGTTCTCTCCAGATACAAAAATGAGGATTTAGAATTATCTAATTCTAATGTTGTAGCTTATTCTCAAAAACCAACTCTTACCAAGTTAGAATCTCACCAACAACCACCAAAAAATTCCTCTCAACTAACATCAAAACTCAGTTTAGAAAATATTGAACCAGTCACCAAAAAAACTGGTATTTTTCCCAGATCCATTGGTAGAACATTTCGTAAAATTACCAATGATATGAGTCCAAGTTCTGAACAGGAGGTATTGCGGAATTTTCAAGCATCGAGAAAAATTACCAAACGAGCTATTAACTGTTTGTTGTTATTAATTCTCATTCCCTTGTTAACTCAAGAATTGTCTAAAAAGTTTTTCATACTTCCTGCTGTAGAACATTTTCGCAGTGTTGAAAGTACACCTATTTTTCTGAACTGGGAAATGAAAGAGGAAGCACTAAAAGAATTGCAGTCTTTTGAGGAAGAATTAAAATTTGACAATTTATTGAAACATTCTCCTCAAATTTCTGCCGAAGCTATGGAAGAAAAAATTTCACTCAAAGCAGAAGAATTAGCAGAAGAATTTAAACATAAAAGTAATAGTGCAGTGGCAAATGTTTTTGCGGATTTATTAGGTTTATTTGCTTTTGCAGTTGTGGTAGTCATCAATAAAAAAGGGGTGATAGCTATTAAAAATCTGCTGAATGAAATTATTTATGGTTTAAGTGATAGTGCCAAAGCATTTATCATTATTTTATTCACAGATATTTTTGTAGGTTTCCATTCTCCTCACGGTTGGGAAGTGATTTTAGAAAGTATTGCTAATCATTTGGGTATTGCCGCAGATAGAAATGCTATTTTCCTATTTATTGCTACATTCCCAGTAATTCTAGATACTATATTCAAGTATTGGGTTTTCCGTTATCTGAACCAGATTTCACCTTCAGCAGTAGCAACACTGAAAAATATGAATGAATAGGTAATTAATTGATAATTGATAATTGACAATTGATAATTGACAATTGTTTCATTTAAGGTTTAAAACCTCCCCTTTAAAGGGGAAAAAAATTTCCCGTGGGTTGCGTTATCTCGTAACCGAAATTACAATATCAATTATTTTGTAACCTAACCGAGTAGTATTGACTGATAACGGATAACTGATAACTGATAACTGAGAAATGACAAATTTACAAGAACGCGGACATCTACTCACAGAACAAGTAAATCCTAATAGTCTGAATTTAGACCAACTAAATTCTTTGGAATTGGTAGAATTATTTAATACTGAAGACCAAAAAGCGGTAGCTGCTGTTGCCAGTGCAAAGGTTCAGTTAGCCGCAGCTATTGAAAAGACGGCTGAACGTTTACATCAAGGTGGACGTTTATTTTACATCGGTGCGGGAACAAGTGGACGGTTAGGAGTGTTAGATGCGGCTGAATGTCCACCTACTTTTTGCACATCTCCAGAGTTGGTACAGGGTATTATTGCTGGTGGTGCGGGGGCGTTGTTACGCAGTTCTGAGGGTTTAGAAGATTTAGCGAAAGATGGTGAAAGTGCGATCGCCCAACACAAAATTAATCAACTGGATGTAGTCGTCGGTATCACTGCTGGGGGAACTACTCCCTATGTTCAAGGTGCATTAAAAGCAGCACGTCAAAGGGGAGCTTTAACAGTTTTTATCGCCTGTGTTCCCGCAGAACAAGTTCCCTTTGATGCAGATATTGATATTCGCTTGTTAACAGGACCAGAAATATTAGCTGGTTCAACTCGGTTGAAAGCTGGTACTGCGACAAAATTAGCTTTAAATATCCTTTCTACCAGCGTGATGGTGAAATTAGGGAAAGTTTACGGTAATAGAATGGTGGATGTTGCGGTAACAAATCAAAAATTACGCGATCGCGCTTTAAGAATTTTACAAGATTTAACCGGTTTAAGTCGAGAAGCCGCAGGTTTCTTATTAGAACGTAGTGGTAAATGGGTGAAGTTGGCTTTATTAATGCACTGGACAAATTTAGATAAAACCGCAGGTGAGGAACTTTTAGCAGTGCATAAAGGTAATTTGCGTGTGGCTGTGGATACTTATCAAAGGAGTCAGGAGTCAGGAGTCAGGAGTCAGGAGTAATACCTCGTTATCTCGTTTATCTCGTTATCTCGTTCCCAGTCTCCGACTGGGAATAGACCTCTCCAAAATAGAATGTATTAATTTGTCATAAGTTGTAGGGGCGAAGCTTATGAGCGATAATTTAACGGAAAAATCAGACATCTAGATATCCCATAAGCTTCGACCTGCCCCCATAAATAGGTTCCATAATTTCTTTTCTGGAGATGTCTAATGTCTGTATTCCTTACCTGTTCACTGTTCTCTGTTCCCTCTCCCAAATATAAAATTTATTTTGCACGACTACTTTTTACAAATTCTTTTTTGACAATGTTTCAATCTTCTGGGCAAAATATGTCTCTTGATGTTTCAGTTGTCTGGCTATTTCTAACCCTTTTTCAAACGCTGCTAATGCTTTTCCATCTTCTTTCTTTTCTAAATACATTTCTCCCATTTGATCATAAGTTTGCATCAAACCATACAAATTGGTTGCTAATGTTTCCGTTTCCAACAAAATCCTACTAGCTTGCAAAGCTTCATTAATTTGATTTTGGGAACGATACAACCTAATTAACTTTTGCAAAGCTTCACTCGCCGCCACATACTGTTCTAATTTCCAAGCAATAACATAAGCTTCTTGATAATTATTAAAAGCTTCTTGCAGAAAATTGGGATTTTCTCTGACCAAAGATTGATAATTTTCTGCTATTTTGATTTTTAAAGCCGGAACTTGAGTAAGATTCTTATTTCTATTATAAATTGCCGCTAACTTATTCAAAACATTGATCGCTTGTCGGGGTTGTTTACCCTGTTCATAAATATAAGCTAGTTGTTGCAAATATGCTAATTCATTGTTTCTATCACCTCTATTAATAGCCAAATTGAGCAATTCTTCGTAAGTTTTAGCAGCTTGAGAATAATCAAACCAACTTAAATGTAATTCCCCCAGAGTATTTAAAGTTGCTAATTCAGTATTAACATCTTTTTGTTGTCTCACCAATGTTAAAATCTGCTCGTAAGCACCTACAGCTAATTTGGGAATACGCACATTTTGGTAAGCTTCACCAAGCGATCGCCATAATTGTAAATCTGTACTTTTCTCCTTTAACATCTGTTTTTCAATCTCTTGCAACCGCTGAGTAATATACATTACCTGTTCACGCTCATTTTCCTGCCAAGCGATCGCCCCCACCCTTGATAAAGCTTGCACCTGGGCTAAAGAACCTAAAAAGCGCAGCAGTCGTAATTCTCTATTCCAAATATCAAAAGCAGCGGTTTTATCTCCCCTTTGAAAAGTAGTTATCGCTTCTTGGTTTAACTCATCC
>NZ_BJCE01000062.1:0-24854 GCF_005402885.1 Sphaerospermopsis reniformis | reverse complement strand
GCGATTAAAATCCAAACAACAGCCAAATATCTTGTTTCGCTTGCAGGTGAAACCAGGTGGCTGTTCGGGTTGGTTATACGATATTTCCTTTGATGAAGCGGTTAAAGTTGAAGATCAGGTTTTTGACGTTAACAATATTCAATTAGTCATAGACAAAGAAAGCATAAAATATATTAACGGTTTGACCCTGGACTATTCAGAGGATCTTATGGGTGGAGGTTTTCGCTTCTACAACCCTATAGCCATTTCTACCTGTAGCTGTGGTAATTCTTTTTCTATTTCATAGGTGATTGGTGACTGGGAATAAATATGCTTCTTTCTCCTGACTCCTGACTCCTGACTCCTGACTCCTGACTCCTGACTCCTGACTCCTGACTCCTGACTCCTGACTCCTGACTCCTGAACTCCTAAAAAATAATTGACGTAAAAACCAAAAAAACGCTATAATCAGGATTTGTTAAAATAAAACATAAGCAGCTTAACGCGCTGTCACTCATGCCAACAATACAGCAGCTAATCCGTAGTGAACGCGAACTAGCGCGTCAAAAAACCAAGTCTCCTGCTCTGAAACAATGTCCTCAACGTCGAGGAGTATGCACCAGAGTATATACGACTACCCCTAAAAAACCAAACTCAGCCCTCCGCAAAGTAGCAAGGGTCAGATTAACTTCTGGATTTGAAGTCACAGCTTACATTCCAGGTATTGGCCATAACTTGCAAGAACACTCTGTTGTGATGATTCGTGGTGGTCGGGTAAAAGACTTACCAGGCGTGAGATACCACATTATTCGTGGAACCTTAGATACAGCCGGAGTTAAAGACCGGAAGCAAGGACGTTCCAAATATGGAACTAAGCGCCCAAAAGAAGCGAAAAAATAGGAAATAGGCGATTAATCGCATGAATATTGCATGAATAACGATTAATCGTCTAATTTCAGCCCCCATAAAACACAGAATCTAGCGGTGTATTCTTGTTTAAGAAATTAAGCTATAACTTGCACTAAGCGAGCAAGTGTAAGAGTTTAAAAGCAGAATACTGTAAGCAATAGCAACACTTTAATGTAAATATTAGAGTTGATAGTGTTGTCGCCTTCTGTTTATGGTATAGGGTTAACAGCCGGTTAGTGTTTTACTAACGAAAGCTAACAAATGATCACATTTGCTCAAGATTTATGTCTGCTCATGAACAGAAAAACTTGAGACTTGAAGACCCGAAAAAAGACCATTATTGATAGGTATTTTAGGTAATAACCAAGCCTAAATACTCAATATTAGGGTGAGATACACCCAATCTGAAAGCCTGTGGACTGGACAGTGCCGACACTTCTAGGAGTTCAGTGAGCGTAGTCGAACTGATGAAGCAGGAAGAAAAAGCAGCAAGGCTTGTTAGCATTAGTTAGCTTTTTGTATGGGTAAAAAAAACTAATGAGTTGAGCTTAAAAGCAACTAAGTCCAAAACTCAAGGAAATTTAAGCGGTTGCTCACACCGCTTTTAGATTTCTATGTTCTGATAACATATAATTTCGTTGCCAAATTCCGA
Source organism: Sphaerospermopsis reniformis (assembly GCF_005402885.1). Classification (NCBI taxonomy): domain Bacteria; kingdom Bacillati; phylum Cyanobacteriota; class Cyanophyceae; order Nostocales; family Aphanizomenonaceae; genus Sphaerospermopsis; species Sphaerospermopsis reniformis. Next base: position 23,314 of record NZ_BJCE01000062.1, on the reverse strand, counting down.
ATTCAAGGATGAAGTATGTCTCGTCGTGGTGTTAGTCAAAGGCGGCCTGTTCCGCCTGACTCAGTGTATAATAGTCGCCTCGTTAGTATGATGATGCGACGGGTAATGCGTCATGGCAAAAAATCTCTCGCTGCCAGAATTGTTTATGATGCTTTAAAAACTATTGAAGAACGGACAGGCGGCAATCCTCTGGAAACATTTGAAAGAGCAGTCCGCAACGCCACACCTTTAGTAGAGGTCAAAGCTCGAAGAGTAGGTGGTGCAACTTATCAAGTACCAATGGAAGTACGTTCTGATCGGGGTACTACCCTAGCACTGCGGTGGTTAGTACAATTTTCTAGGTCTAGGCCAGGTCGTACGATGTCCAGTAGACTAGCAAATGAGTTAATGGACGCAGCTAACGAAACAGGCAGTTCCATTCGCAAACGTGAAGAAACTCACCGCATGGCTGAAGCCAACAAAGCATTTGCACACTACCGTTACTAAGTGGAGCAACGATATATCGCCTAATTGCCAGCGGTATATCGGCAACTTTCTGCCCAAGACGGTTTTCCGTAAAAGTATAGAATCTTAACAAAGAGTAATATACAAGATATCATGAGTCCTAAATTATAGGAGGTAACTGTGGCACGCACAAACCCGCTAGAGAAAGTACGCAATATCGGTATTGCGGCGCATATAGATGCGGGAAAAACGACAACAACAGAGAGAATATTATTTTACTCTGGGATAATTCATAAAATTGGTGAAGTTCACGAAGGAACTGCTGTAACAGACTGGATGGATCAGGAGCGGGAGCGAGGAATTACCATTACTGCCGCTGCGATTAGTACCAGCTGGAAAGATCATCAAATTAACATTATTGACACTCCCGGTCACGTGGACTTCACAATTGAAGTTGAACGTTCCATGCGGGTGTTAGATGGTGTAATCGCTGTCTTTTGTTCTGTTGGTGGTGTTCAACCTCAGTCTGAGACAGTATGGCGGCAAGCTGACCGCTACAAAGTACCTCGCATTGCCTTCATCAACAAGATGGATCGCACAGGAGCGAACTTTTATAGAGTTCATGAGCAAATGCGCGATCGCCTGCGGGCAAATGCCATTGCTATTCAACTGCCCATCGGTAGCGAAAGTGATTTTAAAGGCATCATTGACTTGGTGCGGATGTGTGCATACATTTACACCAACGACCAAGGAACCGATATTCAAGAAACAGAAATTCCGGCTGAACTACAAGAACAGGTAGCAGAATACCGCACTAAGTTAATAGAAGCGGTAGCAGAAACTAGTGATGATCTGATGACTAAGTACTTCGAGGGCGAAGAACTTACAGAAGAAGAAATCCGTACAGCCCTACGTAAAGGTACAATTGAGGGAAAAATTGTACCCGTGCTTTGTGGTTCAGCCTTTAAAAATAAAGGTGTGCAGTTGATGCTGGATGCAGTTGTAGATTACCTGCCAGCACCAATTGAAGTACCACCAATTCAAGGCTTATTGCCAAATGGCGAGACAGTGGAGCGCCGGGCGGATGACAGCGAACCTCTAGCTGCTCTAGCATTCAAGATCATGGCTGACCCCTACGGTCGCCTCACCTTTGTGCGTGTTTATTCTGGTGTATTGAAAAAAGGCAGCTACGTCCTGAACGCCAGTAAAGACAAGAAAGAACGGATTTCCCGCCTAGTGCTGATGAAAGCAGATGAACGACAAGATGTCGAAGAACTGCGGGCAGGTGACTTAGGTGCAGCTTTGGGACTAAAAGACACCTTGACAGGTGACACTTTATGTGATGAAGGATCACCAGTTATTCTGGAATCCCTGTTCATTCCTGAGCCTGTGATCTCCGTAGCGGTTGAACCCAAAACCAAGAACGACATGGATAAGCTGTCAAAGGCACTACAATCTTTGTCAGAAGAAGATCCTACCTTCCGTGTCAGTGTTGATCCAGAAACTAACCAAACCGTGATTGCGGGGATGGGAGAGTTACACCTGGAAATTCTAGTAGACCGGATGTTACGGGAATTCAAGGTAGAAGCGAATGTTGGTGCGCCACAGGTAGCTTACCGCGAAACCATTCGGAAAACAGTTACCAACGTAGAAGGCAAATTCATCCGTCAAAGTGGTGGTAAAGGTCAATACGGTCACGTTGTGATCAATTTAGAACCAGGAGACCCAGGCACTGGCTTTGAATTCGTCTCTAAAATTGTCGGTGGCGTAGTACCTAAAGAGTATATAGGCCCCGCAGAGCAGGGTATGAAAGAAAGCTGCGAATCTGGTATTTTAGCTGGATATCCACTAATTGACGTGAAAGCAACGTTAGTTCACGGCTCCTACCACGATGTAGACTCTTCGGAAATGGCTTTCAAAATTGCCGGTTCAATGGCGATGAAAGAGGCAGTGCTGAAAGCTTCACCAGTCCTCTTAGAGCCTATGATGAAAGTTGCAGTAGAAGTTCCCGAAGACTTTATGGGAACTGTCATAGGTGACTTAATCTCCCGTAGAGGACAGATTGAAAACCAAATCACTGAACAGGGAATCGCTAAGGTGACATCCAAAGTTCCACTAGCGACTATGTTTGGTTACGCCACAGATATCCGGTCTAAGACCCAAGGCCGAGGTATCTTCACGATGGAATTCAGCCACTATGAAGAGGTGCCTCGCAGCGTGGCTGAAACTATCATTGCTAAAAGCAAAGGGAACGCTTAATTAAAAAAGGAAACGAGTATACATGGCACGCGAAAAGTTTGACAGAAAAAAACCTCACGTTAATATCGGTACTGTTGGCCACGTTGACCACGGTAAAACTACTTTAACAGCAGCCATTACCATGACCTTGGCAGCTATGGGTCAGGCTACAGCTAAGGGTTACGACCAAATTGACAACGCACCCGAAGAAAAAGCACGGGGTATTACCATCAACACCGCTCACGTTGAGTATGAAACCGAATCTCGGCACTATGCTCACGTAGACTGCCCCGGACACGCTGACTATGTGAAAAACATGATCACAGGTGCGGCACAAATGGACGGTGGTATCCTTGTAGTGGCTGCTACTGATGGTCCTATGCCCCAAACTCGTGAACACATCCTGTTGGCAAAACAAGTAGGTGTTCCCAGCTTGGTTGTCTTCTTGAACAAAGAAGATTTGATGGATGACCCAGAACTTCTGGAATTAGTAGAACTGGAACTGCGGGAACTACTTACTAGCTATGATTTCCCCGGTGATGACATCCCCATTATCAAAGGTTCTGGTCTACAAGCTTTGGAAGCAATGACTAAGAATCCTAAACTCCAAAAAGGAGAAAATCCCTGGGTAGATAAAATCTACGAATTGATGGATGCTGTAGATTCCTACATCCCCACTCCTGAGCGTGATGTTGATAAACCCTTCTTGATGGCAGTAGAAGACGTATTCACCATCACAGGTCGTGGTACAGTGGCTACTGGCCGGATTGAACGTGGTAAAGTTAAGGTTGGCGATACAGTTGAGATAATTGGACTCAAAGATACCCGGAGTACGGCTGTAACCGGTATCGAGATGTTCAAGAAGAGTCTCGAAGAAGGTATGGCTGGAGATAACGCTGGTGTATTGCTACGTGGTCTCAAAAAAGAAGACATCGAGCGTGGAATGGTAATTGCCAAGCCTGGTTCTATTACACCTCACACTCAATTTGAAGGTGAAGTTTACGTTTTGACTGAGAAAGAAGGTGGTCGGAAAACACCATTTTTCGCAGGTTATCGTCCTCAGTTCTATGTACGGACAACTGATGTAACTGGCACAATTCAAAGCTATACCGCTGATGATGGTAGCGCAGTAGAAATGGTAATGCCAGGCGATCGCATCAAAATGACAGTGGAACTGATCAACGCGATCGCGATTGAGCAAGGTATGCGCTTTGCGATTCGTGAAGGTGGCCGGACTATTGGTGCTGGTGTCGTTTCTAAAATCATCAAGTAGTACCTTTTTGTCTTTGTAATTAAGAGCAGAGATTGGAAAAGTACGTCTCTGCTCTTTTATCTTCCCTTTAGCAATTTTGGATTTTAATTTATGATTCTTGTTTGTTTCTCAAATCTAAAATCTAAAATCTAAAATCTAAAATCTAAAATCTAAAATCTAAAATTCACAGAACCTGGAAAACTAAAGATGGCAACTTTACAGCAGCAGAAGATTAGAATTCGCTTACAGGCTTTTGACCGACGTTTATTGGATACATCTTGCGAGAAGATTGTAGATACAGCTAACCGTACTAACGCTACAGCTATCGGACCGATTCCTTTACCCACAAAACGGAAGATATATTGCGTGCTGCGCTCACCTCACGTAGATAAAGACTCCCGTGAGCATTTTGAAACCCGCACCCATCGTCGGATTATTGATATTTACCAGCCTTCTTCTAAAACTATTGATGCGCTGATGAAGTTGGATTTACCATCTGGTGTAGATATCGAAGTCAAACTTTAATTAGAACAGGAAATAGAGAATAGGGAATAGGGAATAGGGAAGAGAGATCAATATTAGTCTTCTTTTTCCTTTTGCCTGTTGCCTTTTCCCACTGATAACTGAAAATCTACATGGAATATTTTTATGTATGAATATTAACCCAGCCCTAAGAGAAATTTTCTTAGGGTTTTTCAATAGCTATCAAACAAATGATAAAATATAAACAAAGTACGGCGACAGTAAAAGTAAAAAAATATATTTTCAGAATAAATAAGAATAAACTTGATACCCACCTAACAATGACATCTTCTTCAAAAATTGCCGTCCGTGAACTACCTCTGTTCCCGTTACCCGAAGTGGTGCTGTTTCCCACCAGACCATTACCCCTACATATATTTGAATTTCGCTACCGCATCATGATGAACACGATTTTGGAAGGCGATCGCAGATTTGGAGTTGTGATGGTCGATCCCATCCAAGGTACTATTGCTAATGTCGGTTGCTGTGCGGAAATTATTCATTACCAGCGATTACCAGACGACCGGATGGAAATGTTAACTTTGGGACAGCAAAGGTTTCGAGTTTTAGAGTATGTTCGTGAAAAGCCCTATCGTGTTGGTTTAGTAGAATGGATTGAAGACCATCCCCCGTCTCAGGACTTGCGACCTTTAGCTGCTGATGTAGAACAGCTACTGCGAGATGTTGTCCGTCTTTCAGCTAAATTAACTGAAAAAGATATCGAACTGCCAGAAGATTTACCTGATTTACCAACAGAGCTATCTTACTGGGTGGCAAGTAACCTTTATGGTGTAGCTCCTGAACAGCAAGCATTGTTAGAACTACAAGACACATCTGCTCGCTTACAAAGAGAAGCAGAAATTTTGACTTCTACTCGCAATCATCTGGCAGCACGTTCTGTTCTTAAAGACACTTTTAGTAATATGGGCTAATCATCAACTATTGTGTTTTGCCGGTAATGGGTAATGGGTAATTGGTAATTGGTAAGTAGGTGGGCGTTGAAAATTGTCGTCATGACAAGGCAGGAGGCAGGAGGCAGAAGGCAGGAGGTAAAAAGCTTTTGGGCAACTTTACTTTTTTATTCAGCAAACCCTACTTAAACATCAATTACCAGCTAAGCTATAAGTTATTAGCAGAAGATGATATTAATCGGTAACTGTCAAGACACTATAACTACCAAAAATTTTTAGCACTTCCGTAGAACTGTTTAATTCTGCTAAAGCTGAATTCATTAATGGTGAACTGACTGCCGCCTCTGCATCAATGAAAAATAAATATTCTCCCAAGGAACGCTTAGTAGGACGAGATTCAATCCGACTGAGATTGATTCCTAGATGGGCGAATACTTCTAAAGCTTTAACTAATGCACCAGGAAGATTTGCAGGTACACTAAAAGCTAAGGATGTGTGAGTAGGGTTGAAACCATTATTTTCCGTACTTTCTTTAGCCACTACCCAAAAGCGTGTACAGTTGTCAGGATAGTCGTTAATTCTACTAGCGAGAATAGGTAAATTATAAAGTTGGGCGGCTCTCTGAGAAGAAATTGCTGCTGTTTCCGGTGCTTGCGGTAGTCCTTGTAGTGCTTCAGTAGTAGAATTTCTGGCTATTAAATTGGCATTGGGCAGAAATTTGGCCAACCAACTTTGACATTGTGCTAATGCTTGGGGATGGGAATAAACTATTTTAATATTCTCTAATTGATTAGCACAGGAAATTAACGCATGATTGATTGGTAGAACCAAAGCCAGTTTTATTCGCAAGCTGTCTAACTGCCACAGGCTATCCATTGTCATGCTGACGCTGCCTTCAATGGAATTTTCTACAGGTACAACAGCTATATCAGCTTGTTCTGTAGCTACCGCTTGTAATGATTTGGCAATAGTAGGATAAGGTGATAAGGTAGCTTCTATCTCTTGATTGCTTTTTAGCCAATTGAGATAAAAAGAAGCAGCTTGTTCTGAGTAAGTTCCTGGTGGTCCTAAATATGCGATCGCCGCAGGTTCACATTTTTTCATGACAATTTTAGATTTTAGATTTTAGATTTTAGATTTTAGATTTGTACTTAGATTACAGGAAGCAAGGAAAAAATTTTTCTTCTCTGTATCCTGATTCCTGTACGGGTTTAGCAGTGCTAAACCCCTACCTTCTGCCTTTTTTTAAGTGATTATGAATAAATTTGTTGATTTTATGCAAACCAATATAGTTTATTAAAAAATATTACAATAAAACATATTGCTATAATCTACTCATGGCTACCAAGTTTACTGCCTCTCAATCGGTCGAAATTCTTGTCCCCAAGCAACCTATCCCTATTCAGCACTACTTGCGTCAGCCTCAACGTCTAGTGAGAACATTAGCTGACAATAGTATGATTCAGCAGTTATCTGAGGAAGTGTTTCGCTTGAAAATGCGTCCTCTGGCTTTTATGTCTTTAAGTATTCAACCTACTGTAGATATGAGAGTTTGGGCGGATGCCCACGGAACAATTTATTTACGTTCTGTAGGGTGTGAAATCAGAGGTTTTGAGTATATTAACCAGCGTTTTGCTCTCAATTTAAAAGGGTATTTATCACCTTACCACAATGGTAATGACACAAGGCTACAAGGAAAAGCCGATCTAGAAGTGTTGGTAGATATTCCTCACCCATTTTCCCTCACTCCCAAGTCCATTTTGGAAACCACAGGGAACGGTTTACTTAAAAGCGTGTTGTTGACCATTAAACAAAGATTATTACATCACCTCCTCGCTGATTATCGCCATTGGGTAATATCACAAACACAAATAAAAGAAATTGCTAGTGATAATACAGAAATGGGATTGTTAAATTTTGAATGATTGGTGGTTGGTGACTGGTGACTGGTGACTGGTGACTGGGGACTGGGGACTGGGGACTGGTGACTGGTGACTGGGTAATCAATTTTATGTTTTTTAATCAGCTATTACCAATTACCAATTACCAATTACCAATCACCTGAGTTGACAAGGACGAAAAGAGAGACGATGTAAGGGTGATGGACCGTATTTTTGCAAAGCCAGCAAATGTCGCGGGCTGCCATAACCCTTATTGTTTTCTATGTCATACATTGGATACTTAGATGCCAAACGCAAAACTAAATCATCACGCCAAACTTTAGCCATAATACTAGCAGCTGCAATGTTGAGCGATCGCCCATCTCCATTGACAATAGTTTGTTGCGGTATATTCAAATCCTTTACCATCTGATTACCATCAACTAAGCAAAGTGCGGGCTGTACCTTTAGCTTCAGTATAGCCCGCTTCATTGCTAACAGTGTTGCTTGCAAAATATTGAGCTTGTCAATTTCCGCAGTAGCAGCATAACCAATTTTCCAGTCTAAAGCCAGTTCAGCAATTTGCTGTGCTAACTGAGTTCTACGAGAACTAGACAACTTTTTACTGTCGTTAATTTTCAAAGCCATCAGTTGTGGCAAAGCTGCTGGCGGTAATATCACTGCGGCCGCAACTACAGGACCAAATAACGCACCACGCCCCACTTCATCCACACCAGCAACCAACCCATGAATATCTAAACCTATGGAAAATTCCCACCAACTTGATTCGCCCAAAGGTGTAGTTGACAAAACAGATGCAGGTGTTGGCTGTGTCTCTACCATAAAAGCGGTTAACTGTCCTCCAGTGCGGAAGAACGACGGCGACGACGGCGATTAGGAATAGAAGTGCTATTGATTATTTCCTCATCATCTGTCAAAGAGTCAAATCCTATGGATTTAGAATCTTCCAGAGGCGGCTCAATTCTGGATTTTGGCAACAAGGATGGTTCTTCTACCTCAACTTTTGGTGTTGGCATTTTGACTCTGGTAAATTCAGATGTAATTGTTTCGGGAAATGTGGATTCTGAGGTAGATTCCGTTGCGCTATTTGGTGTTTGTCCAGGTTGAACAATGTTAAAAATCACAGATTTGGCATTTTTAACCTCTGACTCTAACTTCACAGCCGGAGAAATGCCCATTTCAGCATACATCTTTTGTTCCTGGTCTGTCATTTCCACGGAAATAATCTGGGGCGGTTCTACAACTGGTTTAACCGGCTCTATCTTCATTTTGGTTCGCTCTGGTCTTTCCCAACCACCTTTACCAAGAGTGGGGGTTCGCATAGCTTCTCTTTCCCGGAGAGGATCTGAGAGAAGAGAGGGAATTTCCGATGTGGGGGTTAGCTCATTGTCACCATCCAAGTCTAAATCTAAATCATTGCCAAATCCCAATGAATTACCAGACCTGACTTCATCTTTGCCATTAATGCCATTGATACCGATGCGACTGCGACGGGTGCGGGTACGACGTTTGTTGTCACCCAATTCTTGATAACTGGGATGGTTGATCAACTGGCCAACCTCAGAATCACTTTCAAAACCCTCGCTAAAGCCATCATAAATGTCCCTAGTTTCCCTGATTTCTGGGAGGCGCGCAGATGGTGTTTTCACTTCTCTTTGAGGTGTGGGTGTAAACCGATCTGGTATGTCTGCTGCGGGGATGGGCATCCGGTTTTCTATTTCCCCTGGTAAACGTACAGTATGTCCTAAACCGCCACAGGTGGGGCAAGTTTCGCCAAACAATTCATAAATATTTTGACCTTGGCGTTTGCGGGTAAGTTCTACTAAACCTAACTCGGTCAGTTGGGCAATTTGGGGACGAGCTTTGTCTGCTTTAAGGGTTTTATTAAAGTGTTCTAAAACTTGCAGTTGGTCGCGTCGTGATTCCATATCAATGAAATCAACTACAATCACACCAGCAATATTCCTGAGTCTGAGTTGACGGGCAATTTCTGTCGCCGCTTCGCAGTTAGTCCACAGAACGGTTTCTCTAGCTGTGGCGGAACGGGTGAAAGAACCAGAGTTAACGTCAATTACTGTTAATGCTTCCGTGGGTTCAATAATAATGTAACCACCAGAAGGTAAATCTACTCTTGGGCGTAAAGCTTCACGAATAGCAGCATTAATGCGGAAGTATTCTAAGATGGGTGAGCGATCGCGGTGATGATCAATTAATACACCTTGTGGTGTTTGACCGCCACTCCAGTTTTGTAAATACTGTTTAACTCGTCGTAACCCAGTGCTGGAATCAACTACAATCCGATTCACATCTGCACCGTACATATCCCGCAATACACGCTGGATAAAGTCATCATCTCGGTTGAGCAAAGCAGGAGCGCGGGTAGAGACTGCTTCCTGCTGAATGACTTCCCATTGTCTTTGTAGCAATTCTAAGTCTTCAATTATTGCTTCCTCTGGTTTGCCTTCGGCTTCTGTTCGCACCAGTACACCCATACCCGCAGGTTTAATTAAAATTGCCAGGGCGCGGAGGCGGTTACGCTCACTTTCACTTTTAATTCGCCGGGATAGATTCACACCTCTACCATAGGGCATTAATACTACATAACGTCCTGGAAGGGTAATGTTACCTGTAAGCCTTGGTCCTTTTGTTCCCGTTGGCTCTTTCATCACCTGCACCAATACTTTTTGCTGTGGTGTCAGCAGTTCAGTAATGGCTGCGGAACTACGTTTTATTTTCAACGGACCCAAGTCAGTAACATGAATAAAACCGTTGCGTTCTGGATCGCCGATATTGACGAAGGCTGCGTCTATACCAGGTAATACATTTTCTACTACGCCTAAGTATATATCACCAATTTGATGATGACCAGTGGCAACAACGAGTTCTTGTATTTGATCTTCCGAAAATACGGCAGCAATTTGATGCTGCTCTGCGATAATAATTTGTTTTGGCATTCAAGTTCCTCAAAAATTGGCAGCACCAATGGGGATTACAAGGAGCTTATTTTATACCTCTAGCCCCCTACTGGTAGCCCTACAAGGCGCTACTGGTAATAAAAATTTCTTTCTCTGACATAGCTTCCCATAATTGAAAGCTGTTAACAATACTGTAATTGCGTTTACACGCCTGATTATTCCAGAACCGTTGCATGAGTTTTCAGTAATTACATCAACCGTCTATGGTTGATGATTTCTGAACCACTACCTCGACCATCTGGGGTTTTGGTATTGGTACAGGTGTTGTAAAAAGCATAGAGTTAGAGACTAGGCGTAAAGCTATTGTTAGTCACTGATTCACTAGGTAGCTATAGAGAGAGTGTATTTTCACCTGCCTTAGTTGTTTCGGATACAATCCTAGAAACTACACTCTCATTATTTTTGCTTGCACTCCCTGATGATCAGGGTAGTGAATCAGATTATTCAACGCAGCGCCAGAAAATTTCTCTTCACTTTATTCTAGCGCAACCTTGCTAAAAATCAATTCCTATGAATATGCTTATTCCGGGTAACTACTAGCAAGTTACCCTTGAGGAATTATGTTTCTAAAACTAGCCGATTGCGGTGGATATGCAAGAGATGAAATTCTGCACCAGCCACTATTTCTAGTATAGACAATATTTGCTCAGGACGCAAGATCACACCGTCATGACGACAGCTACCCAAATAACGCAAGATAGCTTGAGACTCGGCTGGAGATGTGTTCACCTGCACTAAATCTATTTCAAACAAGCGATCGCGTAGATTTATGCTCTGCTGTTTACCTGATTTAGTCATAACCTCTGACAAAATCTCATCTTGATCCAGTATAGCCACAATCCAATCTTGCCATTTGTCAGCTTCCACATTTCCGGGTGTAGAAATAGTGAGCAAATATTCCGCTGCTTTCATAGCTTGGTTAGCTGCGGGTGCTTTCAAATCTATTTCTTCTATTCTGTAGATGGGGATATCTGACGGTAGTTGACTTACCAATTGGGTGCGAAAATCTTCTACATCCATCGGTTGAGTGAGTTCAAAATCAACTATTTCCCCACTGCTGGTACTTCCCAAGGATAAAGCACTAGCTAAAGCAATACGGGGATGGGGATGAAACCCACCAGTAAAAGCTACTGGTAAACCTGCCCTTCGCATCACTCTATCAAACAGGCGCATTAAATCCAAGTGACTGACTAAAGCCATATCACCTTGTTTCCCAAACCAAACCCTTAACCGTTGTGCTTTGGTGGTATTGGGGACAAAATCACCGACAAACTGAGGAATTGCAGGTGGTTCTATAACGATATTATGACCGAAATCAGTGCCACAGACACCACAATGGGAACAACCTTCAAAAGAGCAGTCAGGAACAACAGCAGCTTCTAGAGCGCGTTTTAAGTCCTCTTGCAGCCACTTTTTATCAATCCCTGTATCAATATGATCCCAAGGTAAGGGCAGATCCAGAGGTGAAGAAGGTGACAGGTGAGCCAGCGCGGTCTTGGGGGTTTCCCCCATAAGCGACTGGCGAACTCCGAAGGGGTGACAGGTGACAGGTGACAGTTTTTCTTGTTCTTCGTTACCTAAAGAAAACAGATTCCATTCCCCATTCTCCACCTGACGATATTTCCAATCTAGTCCAGCTTCGGCAATTGCTTCTCCCCAAGCCTTGAAAGCTGTTTCTACACTGTCATACCAAGAGTCCATTCCTGCACCGAGTTGCCAAGCACGAAGGAGGACTTTTCCTAAAGAGCGATCGCCCCTGCCTATAAAGTCTTCCATCGCAGAAAGGCGAATATCCGTAAAATTCACCTTTACATTACGAATACGCCGAAATTCTTGTCTTAACAAATCTTGCTTGCGGGCAAACTCAGCAGTAGAAACGGAATGCCATTGAAAAGGTGTGTGGGGTTTGGGGGTAAAATTGGAAATTGTCAGGTTAAAACTGATCGGTCTCCTACCTTGACCCCGACATTCTCGCTGTAACCATCTGACTGTTTCCGCTATTCCCAAAACATCCGCGTCCGTTTCTCCTGGTAAACCAATCATAAAATACAGCTTGATTTTATCCCAACCTTGTTCCCAAGCTGTTTTTACTCCTCGTAATAATTCTTCGTTGGTTAAACCTTTATTGACAATATCCCGCATCCGTTGAGTACCGGCTTCAGGCGCAAAAGTCAAGCTTCCTTGTCTTGTACCTCCTAAAATATTAGCGATATTCTCATCAAATCTATCTACTCGTTGAGAAGGTAAGGACAGGCTAATATTCTCATTTTTTAAGCGGTTTTTGATTTCCATCCCCACTGCGGGTAAGGATAGATAATCAGAACAACTCAAAGATAACAGGGAAAATTCATTGTAACCGGTTGCCCGCATTCCTGCTTCGATCGCTTCTACCACTTTTTCTGGTTCTACATCTCTTGCAGGACGGGTTAACATTCCTGGTTGACAAAACCGACAACCACGGGTACAACCCCTTCTAATTTCTATGGTTAGGCGATCGTGTACCGTTTCTACATAAGGTACTAAACCAATAGAATAAGCGGGAATGGGTGTAGCAACTCTTCTAATGATCCGTTCAGGAACATCAGGACGCAAAGGTTTAACCGCGCCATTTTCGCCCATTTCATAAAATTGTGGCACGTAAACACCGGGAATCTGTGCCAAGTCTAATAATAGTTCTTCCCGACTTAAACCTGCTGCTTTTCCTTCGGCGATCACTAAACCAATTTCTGGCAATAGTTCCTCACCATCACCCAAAGCAATAAAATCAAAAAAATCCGCGTAAGGTTCAGGGTTAGATGTGGCAGTTTGTCCACCTGCGAAAATTAATGGATATTGGTGACTGGTGACTGGTGACTGGGAAGAAGAACCTTCTGAACTCCTTTCTTTCCAAGTCAGGGGTATTCCTGCTAAATCTAACATTTCCAGGATGTTGGTTGCCCCTAGTTCATAACTGAGGCTAAAACCCAGAATATCAAACTCTGTTAATGCCCGTTTTGACTCTACTGCAAACAGGGGTATTTGGTTGTTGCGAAGTTTTGCGCCCAAGTCTGGTGCTGGGAGATAAGCGCGATCGCACAACTGATTTGGTTGGACATTCAAAATGTTATACAGGATGATATGCCCCAAATTAGAAGCACCGACTTCATAAACTTCTGGGTAGGTTAACACCCAACGTACAGTTGCCGCATCCCAAGGTTTATGTACTGCTAAACGCTCATTACCCAGGTAACGGGCAGGTTTTAAAATATCCGATGTTATTAATTGCTCTACTAAAACAGCCACTTTGCTATCTTTTAGCTAACTTAAATTACAACTTATCTCTTTCAACTTAGCATTTATTCTGTCTTTCAGGTCAATTGTTCACAGTAAATTAGAACTATATTAAGTAGATCAACATAATTAAACCTATTTCCGATCTGAATTAATCATTCATCTGTGTAATTCTTAATCCTCAATCCTGACTTCTGACTTCTGACTTCTGACTCCTGACTCCTGATTCCTGATTCCTTTATTAAATCTTTATTGCTTTATTGCTTTGTGACTTTTGTTTAAAGATTGTTATAACTACAAGGCGAAATGTATATATAAATACATTTTTTTTCCTTGGGTTAAAAAACAATCTACATAGACAGCCAAAATGCAGATTAATCTTCTGTCGTCATGATACTAAACCTGGGAATAGCTATCACTCTGTGGATTTAAGCCAAAATTACCGTTTGCTTGTGATCTAGATCACTAATTTATAGATAGCTAGATCACTTTTTATACCGATACCAATCTTGGATAATGGGTAACAATTAAAGGTGAGTGATTTTTTATGAACACACAATATGCCATTCGTCAACTGGTAGAGAAAGCGTTGCACATCAAAAAATTAACGCCAGAAATCGAAAATGAAATTAACTCAGAACTGACTCAATTAGGTTATATATCTGACGTGGACTACGAAGCTCTAGAATTGTTAATGGCAGAGATGGACGCTGGACGAGTGCAGTTAGTTCCACGCTGGGGCTAGTAACTGTTAGTTTTTCTGAATAAATTCACAATTCTTGAGCATCTTGGCACGCTTGCCAAAGCTGGTGGATAAACTGATTTAGTTGCTGTTGGGCAACCGTATCTGTGTCAGCTTTTGGTTCTTTTGGTAAAAGTTGACTCAGTAGACTAATCACTTCTGTATCTAAAGCAGTCCGAAATAATTTGACAGGCCATAACAAGTCAGACGCATCTCGCAGATCAGTTATCAGGGGTAGTTCGTGGGTGAAGTTAGCCAGTAGTAAAGGACGCACCCAGCATACATCACGATCAGTCACAACTTGAATGACTTCAGCATAAAGGTTTCTGTTGCCATAATCTAAAGACACTATTTGTCCTGGTTGAAAGTTGGGGCTAATATCCATAGCAGCAGAAGATGAGGCAAAAACTTTGTAGTATTTTTCTTCATTTTAAAAGTAATATTGCTGTAGTATTATGATTATAATTGGAATTTTTTAATTCTAATTACCAGTTATAACCACACAGTGAGAATTTTTCTAGCTGGAATCAAAACAAAAATGTTATAATGTAAATAAACAACTGTTAAGCATGATGTTTAACAAAAATAATATTGTAGTAAATTCACGATCAAAGAGCAAAGAGCAGTGTCAGTAGAAACTATTCAAAAGCCTTCCACAACTCGCAAGCTCGCGCCTCGGTATCGCGTTCTACTCCATAACGATGACTTCAACTCTATGGAGTATGTAGTTCAAGTGCTAATGACCACAGTGCCGAGTATTACCCAGCCCCAAGCTGTTAGTATCATGATGGAAGCTCACAACAACGGATTAGCTTTAGTAATCACCTGTGCTTTAGAACACGCTGAATTTTATTGTGAAACTTTAAAAAATCATGGTTTGAGCAGTACCATTGAACCAGATGAATAGTTATTGGTCATTAGTTATTAGTCACTGGTCATTACTTAATTAGTAGTATAGTGTTGACTGATGATATTTGACTAATTCATGAAAAAAATTAATCTATCTCAAATTTCCCAAAGTCCCGCCCCTGTTAGGGTGGGTTGTTTTATATTGTGTTTATTGGTGTTATGGTTGCCTTTTGCAGTACCAATATATTTACTGGTTGAAGATACTAATTTAGAAAGTATCTTGACAATGGTACTACTTTATGCAGAGTTTATTTTTCTACTGAAGTTATGGGGTAAGAAAGTTTATCAACAACCTCAGATATTAAAACATTATGGGTTAGAATTTTCCCACCTAAATGGCATAGATTTTGTGCAGGGTTTAAGTATAGGATTAATTAGTATTTTAATAGTATTTAGTTTACAGGGTTGGTTGGGTTGGTTATTGTGGCAACAACCAAAAGTGTTTTTAGTCAAAATAATTTTAGAAGGTTTACTGGTTGGTTTCGGTGTTGGTTTTGCGGAAGAATTATTATTTCGTGGTTGGTTATGGGATGAGTTAGAGCGAGATTACAATTTAAATTTAGCAGCTTGGATAAATGCCATTTTATTTGCCGTTGCCCATTTTATTAAACCGTTAGCAGCAATCATTTATACTTTACCACAATTTCCGGCTTTAGTATTATTAGGGTTAACGCAAGTATGGGGAAAGCTTGGTAAAAGAGGGCGTTTAGGTTTACCGATTGGTTTACATGGTGGTTTGGTTTGGGGTTATTATATTATTAACGTGGGAGAATTAACAAAATATTCGGGAGTTGTTCCTGACTGGGTGACAGGTGTAAATAATAATCCTTTACAGGGAATAATGGGGGTATTATTTATGGGTGGACTAGCTTTGTGGATGAAGAGGAATTGATAGTTGATAATTGATAGTTGATAATTTAATAATGATTAAATATTTTGTGATGCTGCTGGTTTTCATTTTTGCTTGTTCTTTTCCTTTTACATCTCCAGCTTTAGCAACAGTATGTAGGAATTATCAAGGGCAAGAAATTTGTATTTTGAGTATTAAACGCAGTGCTAAAAAATATTGGGAATATCGAGCATCTGTAAGTATTAATGGTAAAAAAACACCAATGGAAGTTTATAACTGTCGGGGTAAATTTAAGGTAAATAAAGATGGAAATGTGACGCTATTCAAAGATAATAGTCCTGGGGAAATGATTTGTAGTTTTTTTAATAAATGATAGCGTATTTTCTTAATAAATGTGGGGGGCAAGACTTGTACTGAGCGGTTAGTGAGCTTGTACTGAGCCTGTACTGAGCCTGTACTGAGCCTGTCCTGAGCCTGTCCTGAGCGCAGTCGAAGGGCGCAGTCGAAGGGCGGTGTCGAAGGGCGGTGTCGAAGGGCGGTGTCGAAGGGCGGTGTCGAAGGGCGCAGTCGAAGTAAGTCGAAGTGCGGAGTCGAACTATGTCGAAGTATGCCTACCCCACAATAGTTGTAGCTTAGTTTTTAGTGTATTTATCAATGACTTGAGCTAAACTAGGTACAGCGTCTTCCACATTTTTTTTGACTGAACTGCGGAGTTTATTATAAACACCTTTGATAGTAGAGTTACTGCTTTTCTGAATCCGAATATCAGTAATACTCAGCAATAAATCTGCTGTACGAGAACGATTTTGACTAAGATATCCGACAGCATCACCTGTATTTAAACCTTCTTCCCAGATAGGTTCTAGTGCAGCGAAAGATTCTGGTAAAAGACGCTCAATTGCACCAGCACAGTATCCTGGACTAATTCCTTTAATAACTGCATATCCAGTTTTGATCGCCATCCCAGAAATACCACTTGTAGCAGCAACTTGAGTATCTAATAAATTTGTCAAATCAACTAAAAGTGTCTGTCTTTTATTATCATCAGCAAGACCATCAATCAGCGCCATTGTTATGTTCCTTAGTATCAATGTGTTGAGTTTATATTTCAGGTAGTTTATCCCGTAATTAGGAAACTAGGGACTGATTTATTATTTATTTTGTGCCGTAAAAATTCGCCAAATAATAAATAAAGTAAATCCTAAATAGGCAAATACTGTGAGCCATTCTTGAAGGCGACTAAATGAATCATTCATAATATATAAGAAAATATCTTTTTTGACTAGTCATTGGTGAGTTAGAGTTGAAGTTTACCTGAAATTAAATTCCTTGGCAAATAAAATTATTCAGGAAGAATTTCCAGGATTGTACCCACCAAACAAGCCTGAACTAGATTGACACCGATTAAATTTGCAGCTTCTAATTCTGCACAAAGTAAATTTGCTCCAGTTAAATTTGCCCCTGCTAAGTTAGCTCCTCGTAAATCGGCTTCTTCCAGATTGGCTTGACTTAATGTTGCCCCTTGCAAATCAGCGCGACTCAAATCTGCACCTTTGAGATTTGCTCCTGTGAGGTTTGCACCACGTAAGTCAGCACTACGTAAGTCAACACCTTGTAAGTTTACACTCATCAAATTAGCACCACTTAAAAAAGCACCGGCTAAAGAAGCATCATTAAGTGTAGCACCCATTAAGTTAGCACCACGCAAGTTGCTGCCTCGCAGATCGGCGCTGGTTAAGTCTGCTTGCATTAAGTTAGCTCCCATTAAGTTAGCCCGCAAATCAGTTTCTAGCAAGCTTGCACCCATTAAATTTGCACCTTCAAAATGTGCGCCTTCCAGCTTAGAACCTGTAAAGTTAGTGCCAATGAGGGTGGAACCGGCTAAATTAATGCGGCTTAAATCAAGTTGAGATAAATCCTCGTCTTCTAAGTCTGATCCTGGGAGTTGTGTAATTTTTCCTAATTTAATCGCTTCTATGTTCATGGGTGAATTTTTAATTTTTAATTTTTAATTTTTAATTTTTAATTCTTGACTGTTCCAGCGAGAATCAATCAACCACATACTACTACTAAATTTGGGTGACATGATGGGTAAGTCCAGTCCCTGTTGTAAACCCATAACTAACAAAGATAGGGTATCTATGAGTTTAGGGTCAAAACGGGTAGATTGTTGGTGTCGACATTGTTCTAGGGCATTAGCAAAGATATTTTGTCCACTTTGATCTGAGTATTTTTGCTGACTGACTCGCCATTGAAAGTCTGCTGCTATTGCTAATATTCTTGATTCTAAAGGAATTTCTTCACCTGTTAAACCTGCTGGTTCTCCTGTGCCATTCCACCATTCGGTTTGATGGGTAATAATTTGGGCGATCGCTCTGAGTTGGGGCATTGTCCGTAATACCTGCGCTCCTGGAACTAGGGGACAAATTGGTCCTGCTACTTGTTCTGTGGGCTTTTTGGGGGATGTGAGGATGCTTTCGGTTTGTTGCAGTGGATCGATTCGATGTAGTAACCCAGCTAGACGTAATCTTTTAATTTGCCATGCGGGTAGTTCTAGTAATTGTCCCATGATTTCGGCGATCGCAGCTACTTCGGCGGCGGCCATGGGATTTTGAATATCTGCTATGTCTATTAATTGTGCCATCCGCAAAAATGCCTGGACTTCGTTAGAAACCAAGTTGGAACTCAAAGTGTTTTGGCGTGTGGCTGTAGGATAGGATAAAGTATTTTCACCACTTTTTAGGTAGTCAATGACCAGGGAAACGACTTTCCCAATCTCCTCTGGTGAAGCTATTTCTGCTTTGATTGCTTGTTTATGCTGGGTCAGTTTTTGGGCTAGTTCTGGGTTGTATTTTTCGATGTGGGCGATCGCTATCTCGGCGGCTTTCAGAACTACATCCGGCTCAAATGTCCACATTCCATAGAATTTGCGCTCTAAATCTGACCCCGGTAGTCCTGTAACTCCATAATCTTCATCTGATAATTCTTGACAAATTACCATTGATGTGTATTGTGGAGACAGAATCATCAAGTGCCATTCTTGGGATACTGGATCAGATGTTTGTAGTGGTACTAAATCTACATTTGCTAGTTGACTGGTGGGATGTTCAGCAAAACCGGCATCACTGGTAGCCATAATTGCAATTTCCCGGCTGCACTTGGCAATATCTGCATATCTTTGGGCTTCTTGCAGATACCATTTGCCTCTTTGAAAGCAGGTAATTACTATTGGTTGATCTTCTTTACTTAAAATATGGTCTTCTAAAGCATGACATAAAGCCACTAAGGTATTTTTATAATACACGCCAAAGCGAATAGGTCTATTGCTATGACGATAGGCTGTTTCTAATTGTTGGAGAATTGAACCTTGTAACATGGAATTTTGGTGATTGGTGATTGGTGATTGGGGATTGGGGATTGGTGACTGGGGATTGGTGACTGGTAGTTGGTAAGAATAAACTCTTGCCTTTTGCCTCTTGCCTTCTTACTGTCACCTGTCACCTGTCACCTGTCACCTGTCACCTCATACACACTCAGTTTACACTAGCCAATTGTTTCTCAGTTTTTTCCACAATTGGGGCTGTCAGTGCTGTTTCCAACTCAGCGCAACCTAATCTTGCTTCTAAGATTTTCATTACTTCCCTACCGAAGTCGTTGGGGTTTTGTCGCCAAGCTTGTAAACAGACTTCTCCGAAAAATGATCCTAATGGTTCTGGATTCCAAAGTAGTTTTTTGGCAGTCCAGGGCATCAAACTCATAGGATTATACCCTGGTTTGAGGATACCTTCTTTAAAAGCATATTCTTCCAGGTGGGTATGGGGTTGCAGTCCAATGAAGAAAATAGCAGGTTCAACTTTATCCGCGCCAAAAATCCGTTCTAGTTCTCGATGATAGGCTATAGTTTGGCGGATGGTTTCGGGACGCTCATCAATGACGTTAAATGAGTAATTGACGGAAACCATATCATTAAAACCTGCTGCTTTCAAGTCACGGCAGTTTTGCAGTACAGTCCGCAGGTTGTAACCCATCCGCATTTTCCGTACCAGTTCTTGAGAACCGCTAGTAATGCCGATTTCAAAATAATTCATCCCGGTTTTGGCCATCAACTCACACAGTTCTGGTGTTAAGTTGTCTGCTCTAATATAGGCCGCCCAGTTAATATCTGTCATGCCAGAATCAACTATTTTTTGCAATAGCTCTATTGCATCATCAATATATCTGCGGGCGGGGATAAATTGAGCATCGGTAAACCAGAAGTTACGGACACCGCGATTATATAGTTGGCGGATCTCGGCTACAACTTCATCGGCGGGATTAATGCGTACCTGCTTACCTTCAACTACTGTGTACACACAATAACAGCAGTTATGGGGACAACCGCGCTTGGTTTGTACACCAATATAGAAATCTTTATCTTGCAGGTAGTAGTTAATTTCTGGCCAGATGGTTTCTATGTAGTCGTAGTTACAAGCGGTTTTTTCTAGGGGTGTGGGTTGTTCATGGATCAGGCGTTGACGGGGTTGGTTTTCTCCCACTACATAACAACGTTCATCCCGAAATTCTTGGCCACTGAGGTATTTTGTAAGTAGGGTTTCCCCTTCACCTACGGAAATTATTGTTCCTGAAGGTAGGCTTTTTCCTAACTGTTCATAAAATACGCTGACTGCACCACCACCAACAACTGCACGGGCTTGGTTATGATATCTTTGGGCGCGTTTTAAACCGCTTTTGATTAATCCCAAGTTGCGCCATAGTTCTACATAGTAGGCGATGAAGATCCGCAACCCGCCTAATGCACCCCGTAATTTAATGAATGGGTTTTTGGCATAGTAAAATTCAAAGGCGTTTTGTAGGGGGTTGCCACCTCTACCTCCTACTGGTGCATAGATTTGAATATCTCGCCAAGAAAAGACTAGGAGTGTGGGTTTAAATTCGTCAATACAGCGATCTAGGGCGCTGCTATAGTCCAGGGGTGGTACTGTTCCTAAATCAAATATTTTTTGTTCGATGTTAGGGAATAGTTTGTGGACGTGATCACTCAGGTAAACAACCCCAATGGGAAAGATGGGGTTACAAGGAAGGCGAACGTAAAGGATTCGATTTTCCATCATGGTTGTTTCAACTGCCATCTTGCCAATTTGTAGGGGAAAACTAGAGAAATATCTGGTCTGAACCTGTGGGTTTGTGGTGTTAATCTTAATTTACCAATATTTTGCTTGACATTTGAGCCAGTTTTTGATATTGGCAAATTTACTTTCAGGAAGAGTGAGAAAAGGTAAGATTGCTGGGCATCAGAATCATTGATGGTTAGCAATAGATAAAGTTTATGAAGAAAATTTCATATATCTTTACCATAACATTGAGTTTATAAGAAAATCGAGTGAGCCAAAACCACTGAGGTAAAGTATCTGAGCGTGGCGAAGATATTTTACCGTGCTAAGGAACAGTGGATGTAGGCGAACGCACTGCCCATGCGTGGAGCAGTCATAATCCTGAAGCTGCTTAGGGATTGACATTTTCCCTAAATAATGCTATTTTTGGAGTAGGTCGAACTGGTAATTAACAATGATTGTTTTCGAGTTCAAAGCCAAAGGCACAAAACAGCAATATCAAAGAATTGATGAGGCTATACGGATAAGCCAGTTCATTCGTAATAAGTGCCTACGGTTTTGGATGGACAATCAAAATGTTAAACCCTACGACCTGAATAAGTATACTGCTGTATTAGCGTCGGAATTTGATTTTGCTGAGAAATTAAATTCAATGGCTAGACAAGCAGCAGCAGAAAGAACAGCTTTTGCAATTAAACGATTCTTTGATAATTGTCAGGCTAAAATCCCTGGTAAAAAGGGATATCCTAAATTTCAAAAAAATAACCGTTCAGTTGAATATAAATCAACTGGATGGAAACTCTTAGATGACCGTAAGCACATTAAATTTATAGATAAATGTGGCATAGGTCAACTAAAGTTAATTGGAACTTGGGATTTACACTTCTACCAAATCAAGCAAATAAAGAGAGTCAGAATAGTTAAACGTTCTGACGGTTATTATGTGCAGTTTTGCGTAGATGCAGAACGAAAAATTGACACTACTCCCACAGGTAAAACGGTTGGATTAGATGTTGGTTTAAATAGCTTCTATACGGATTCTCAAGGGAATAAAGTTGATAATCCCAGATATTTGCAGAAGTCAGAAAAATCTTTGAAACGGCTACAAAAAAGAGTTAGTCGCAAAAAGAAAGGTTCTAATAATCGCAAAAAAGCTATTAACCGTCTTGCTAGGAAACACTTGCAGGTATCACGTCAGCGTAAAGACTTTGCTGTAAAACAAGCATTGTGCGTAGTTAAATCTCACGATTTAGTGGCGTTTGAAAAACTGCAAGTGAGAAATATGATTAAAAATAGCAAGTTAGCCAAGTCAATTAGTGATGTTAGTTGGTCGCTGTTTACTCAATGGCTAGAATATTTTGGGAAGATATACGGGCGTGTGGTTGTACCAGTTGCCCCACAATATACTGCTCAAAATTGTGCTAATTGTGGAGAAATTGTCAAAAAATCACTGTCAGTGAGAACTCATGTTTGTAACTGTGGGTGCGTTCTTGATCGTGACCATAATGCGGCAATCAATATTTTGGCGAAGGCACTAAAACAGACTTGCTATGATTTAAGTACCGTCGGGCGGACGGAAACTTTTACCCTGAGCGCAGTCGAAGGGTTAACGCTTGTGGAGAGATGACCCTCTACTCAGATTTGGTAACAAGTTTGGGTAAGGTTGCTCATTAAAACAAGAATCCTCGTCCTTTTAAGGCGGGGAGCGTCAATGATTCAGTGATGATTGTCGCCTGCAAATTAGCAGATGTAAATCAGTAGATCGATAAAATTGAAAAACCAACTTCTCAGCAAGCCAGGGGTTAGTAGCCTTGTCTGACAAGCTTTCAAGGTTGTTAAGTTCACAGAGGGGGAACAGCAAAACTAAAGAAATTTAGTTGAAAATGTATAATAATGCAAAAATTAAGATATACTTACCAATTTTTTTTCCAAAAAAACATGACTTTAGATAGAAATGATGCAGAAAATTTCAGTTGGTAGTCGCAGTTACAGCAAATGGGGATCATCCGATGTTAGTTTTGGTTGTGTAATGTAAAATTGTGGCGTAAAAGCTCCTCAGCAGTTATGGCTCAAATATTAGATTCTCTACCACCGGAGCAATCGGGGAAAATTCTCTGCTGCTACGTCAATGCTACAAGTAAAATACAGGTGGCGCGTATTTCCAATGTTGCTAACTGGTACTTTGAAAG
>NZ_BJCE01000061.1:0-24855 GCF_005402885.1 Sphaerospermopsis reniformis | reverse complement strand
ATGAGTGCCAAGAATTGGTCTTGGAAATGATGGCATCTGTTCGCAATAAGATGCCATTTTATCAGCAGGGTTTGAGGGCTGTAATGCTTATCCAGCAACCTCTTTAGCTCCTTTGTCGCCCCCTCAACAAAAAATGTTCAATCGTAGGTG
This sequence comes from Sphaerospermopsis reniformis, assembly GCF_005402885.1. NCBI lineage: Bacteria > Bacillati > Cyanobacteriota > Cyanophyceae > Nostocales > Aphanizomenonaceae > Sphaerospermopsis > Sphaerospermopsis reniformis. Next base: position 24,705 of record NZ_BJCE01000061.1, on the reverse strand, counting down.
GATTCATAATTTCTAATTGTCCATCAACCAGTTCAGATTTAAACCCAGATTCATCTTCATAATTTAAGTATTCTTCAAAAGTGAGACTTCTTACTGCTGTGTTAACCATCTTGATTACCCCTAGATGTTAGTTGTATATTAACCTATAAGTGAAATGAAAATTGTCAGAACTTGGGGATCTATTTGCTGGAATGTTGTAATTAATCTTCATCATCTGCTGTAAGTTCCATTTCCTCAGTTTCATTAATATCAGAAGATTCAGAAACCATCACTAATTGATTTTCTACATGATGATCATGATGATTATGTTTCCACTCATCCAAGACATCTTTAACTAAGACTTCTTGTACCCAAATTTTAGCAACAACTGTTAAAGGTAATGCCAAAAATAATCCTAAAAAGCCAAAAAAGGTCACAAAAAACAACTGAGAAATTAAAGTTACTGCTGGCAACAAAGATACCTGATGCGCCATAACTATCGGTGTGATAAAATTACTCTCAACTTGTTGAATAACAAAGTAGAGAATCAAGACAAAAACAGGTTTCCAAGGATTATCTAAAAGAGCGATCGCCATTGCTGGAACTACACTCATAGTTGGTCCTAAGTTGGGAATTAAGTTCATAAAACCTGCTAAAACTCCCAAGGCTAAAGCAGCTTTAACACCCAACAGCGATAAGCCGATCATGCTCATCAATCCAACTACACAAATAGCAAGAAAAGCCCCTGATACCCATCTTTCTAAGGAAAGCTCACATTGATCTAAAATTCCCTCTACCCGTCGGCGATAAAATGAAGGAAATAGCCTCACAAATACTTTCCGATAAGCATTAGGATTAACTAAAAACATCCCAGTTAAAACTAGAACTAATAAAATATTAAGGACAATTACCAAAGAACCAGAAACAAAAGCAAAAGAATTTCCTAATACTCGATTAATTAAAGGTTGTGCTTCGGCAACTAAACTGTTTATATCAGGAATAAGAACTTCCAATTGTTCAGGAATGTGAGTTCTCTGTTCATCAATCCAAGTATTAATACGTTCAAAACCTTGGGGAACTCGATAGGTTAATTCTTGAAATTGTTGGGCGAAAGGTGGCACAATTAACCAGAAAAAACCTATTACACCCGCTAAAAAAATCATCACTGACAAAAAAACCGCAAACCCACTTTTTATGCCTAAATTTTGGAAAGTTCGTGCTAACCGATTTAAGGTAGTTGCTAACACAACAGCAGCAAAAATCAGTAACAGCACTTCCCGCAGTTGCCACAATATATATAAAGAGAGAACTAAGGTGATTAAACCTATCCATTGACCAAGTTTCACAGACTAAACTCCCAAACCTTGGTGAGATGAAATTTTAGTAGTCATTTAACAGTCAGTAGGGGTTAGCACTGCTAAACCCGTACAGTAGTCAGAATATTTGATTAATTGGTAGATGATCAAATATTACGTTTGCAGGTGTGCTTTAAAAAGCCTACGGGCGAAGTATTCGGGCGAGCAATTATAAATTTTTGTCCCAGGCTATTTTCCGAATGCTTCGCCCCTACTTTGGTTTTGTGTTAGCATTCGCCAAAGTAAGAGAGTTATCAGAATTACAGTAGGCAACAAAACTAAAATCAGCGCGTTTAATGATGTACCTGGGATTAACACCATTGGTCCTGCATACTTAATCAAAAACGAGATGACAGTTGACAAAAGAAGTAGTTTCAGCAAGAAGAATAGTTGATTTTTCATAAAAGTGCGGGAATACACATTTTTTTGGTAGGGTATACACGAATTTAGACTTGAAGATTGATTCTGAACATTCTCTACAATAGGAATCAGACACAAAACTTTACTTGTGCATCTTCCTACCGTAGTAGCTCTGAATGTAATTGGTAGATTAATACCTATAGCTATAGCATTATACCAATTTTCTTTGGGAAATGCTCTAGTAATTCTGCTAGTTACGGCTATTTTTAGATTGGTCAGTTAGTTTGCAGCAAGATTAGCATCAAAATTGATAATTGACAATTGACAATTGATAATTGTTTCATTCAAGGTTTAAAACCTCCTCTTTCAAGGGGAAAAAGTCCAAGATTCCGCTTTTTCAAGACTCTGAATTTAAAGGAGAGGTAATTGTTAATTGATAATTGACAATTGATAATTGACAATTATTGAGCCATTAGCAATGAGCAAATTTTATAGAGGTAAATTATCATGCCTGTAGAAACAAATAATAATAATAAGAACAAAATGAAAACGCCAAAAATTCGACAGTTTGGTGGTAGCTTCCTAATTTTACTAACTTTGTTATTGCTGCTGAATTTGATAGTTCCCAGTATTTTAGGACCACGATTGCAGCAAGTTCCTTATAGTGATTTTATTGATCAGGTAAAAGCGGGTAAAGTGGAAAAAGCAGTTGTGGGGAGCGATCGCATTGAATACGCAATCAAAACCGAAAATCCTGAAGGTAAAACCGTGGAACAGGTATTTAGAACCACACCTGTTGCTATTGATTTAGATTTACCCAAAATTCTGCGGGAAAATAATGTAGAATTTGCCGCACCTCCACCAAATGAAAACGCCTGGATTGGTACTATATTAAGTTGGGTTGCTCCTCCATTAATTTTCTTTGGAATTTGGGCGTTTTTAATGAGTCGTCAAGGTGGAGGACCAGCAGCATTAACAGTTGGTAAAAGCAAAGCGCGGATTTATTCTGAAGGTAGCACTGGGGTAAAATTCCCAGATGTTGCAGGTGTGGATGAAGCAAAAGCAGAATTAGAAGAAATAGTTGATTTCTTGAAAAACGCTGCTAAATACACAAATTTAGGAGCAAAAATTCCCAAAGGTGTCTTATTAGTTGGACCTCCAGGAACTGGTAAAACATTATTAGCAAAAGCTATTGCTGGTGAAGCGGGTGTTCCTTTCTTTAGTATTTCTGGTTCTGAATTTATTGAATTATTTGTAGGGGTTGGTGCTGCAAGAGTTAGAGATTTATTTGAACAAGCAAAACAACAAGCACCCTGTATTGTTTTCATTGATGAGTTAGACGCTTTAGGTAAATCTCGTGGTGGTGCTGGTGGTTTCGTTGGTGGTAATGATGAAAGAGAACAAACATTAAACCAATTATTAACAGAAATGGATGGTTTTGATGCTAACACTGGTGTTATTATCATCGCTGCTACTAACCGTCCTGAAGTTCTCGATCCTGCTTTACGTCGTCCTGGTCGTTTTGACCGTCAAATTGTGGTAGATAGACCTGATAAAATTGGTAGAGAAGCTATCCTTAAAGTCCATGCCAGAAATGTCAAATTAGCAGAAGATGTTGATTTAGGAATTATTGCTACTCGTACCCCTGGTTTTGCCGGTGCAGATTTAGCAAATTTAGTAAATGAAGCTGCATTATTAGCCGCAAGAAATAACCGTCAAGCAGTATTAATGGCTGACTTTAATGAAGCTATCGAAAGACTAATTGCCGGTTTAGAAAAACGTTCTCGTGTCTTAAATGAAATTGAGAAAAAAACCGTTGCTTATCATGAAGTCGGTCATGCTATAGTTGGTGCATTAATGCCAGGAGCAGGTAAAGTAGAAAAAATCTCTGTTGTTCCTCGTGGTGTAGGTGCTTTGGGTTATACAATTCAAATGCCAGAAGAAGACAGATTTTTGATGGTAGAAGATGAAATTCGTGGACGTATTGCCACTTTATTAGGTGGACGTTCTTCGGAAGAAATTGTATTTGGTAAAGTTTCCACTGGTGCTGCTGACGATATTCAAAAAGCTACAGATTTAGCGGAAAGAGCGATTACAATTTATGGGATGAGTAATAAACTCGGACCTGTTGCATTTGAAAAAGTCCAACAGCAGTTTATTGAAGGTTATGGCAATCCTCGACGTTCAATTAGTCCGCAAATGACGCAAGAAATTGACCGCGAAGTGAAGGAAATTGTTGATAATGCTCACCACATTGCTTTGAGTATTCTGCAAAATAACCGCGATTTATTAGAGGAAATTTCTCAGGAATTATTAGAGAAGGAAATTCTCGAAGGTGGTTATTTACGAGAAAAGCTTTCTCAAGCTCAAGCACCTGATGAAATGGATGAATGGTTGAGAAATGGTCAGTTAGATGCTGATAAACCTTTGTTGCAAACGCTCTTGGTTTAGTGTGCGATAAATGTAGGGATTTACGGTAGGGGTTTAGCAACGCTAAACCCCTACATTTTTGATTTTTAACGGAGTCTTTTTAGTGCCAGAACCAAGACGTATATTAGAGTCTCGCAATCCATAACTATCTGTAAATACTTGTTCTACCTTAATTGCTGCTCCTTTCTTTATTCTCGTAATAAAGTCAACTTTGCTCTCGATTATTGGTTTTTTTTGCTGGCATTCATGGCTGATCTCAATCGCTCAATTACTTGTCTAGATTGAGTTTCCCACTATTTTTGCTCACTGCAAATACCACCCTTAACAATTTCTCCTTTTCCTTAACTTTTCACCAATGCCTTCGTATTATCTACTGCTTTATTTATTTAAGCTGATTAATACTCATGATAACTTAACAAGTAAAGTCCAGACTGGCATCAGTGATCCCAACTAACTACCAATTTTCAACTTCTGATTCCGCAATAGCTAAAGATTTGTTGCAACTCTTAATGATTTATTTCCCTTTTCACGCCTAGACCTTGGTACACTGTATTTCATACAAATGTCATTATTGTCCTTGGTTCAAAATTAAGAAAGACACTCACTGCAAGCAAACATGGTAGATTCCCTAAAAAAACCAGGCTTTGAAGAAATGCGTCCTGGGGTGAAAGTACCCTCTAAAGAAACCCTTTTAACACCCCGGTTTTACACAACCGATTTTGATGAAATGGCGCGGATGGATATCTCCGTCAACGAAGACGAGTTAAAAGCCATCCTTGAAGAATTCCGGGTTGACTATAACCGCCATCACTTTGTCCGGGATGCCGAATTTGAACAATCCTGGGATCATATTGATGGGGAAACTCGCCAGTTGTTCATTGAATTTCTGGAACGTTCCTGTACTGCGGAGTTTTCCGGCTTTTTACTTTACAAAGAACTCGGCCGCCGCTTAAAAGATAAAAGCCCTGTATTGGCTGAATGCTTTAACTTGATGTCACGGGATGAAGCACGTCACGCTGGGTTTTTAAACAAGGCAATGTCAGACTTTAATCTATCCTTAGATTTAGGGTTTTTGACCAAGAGCCGCAATTATACCTTCTTTAAGCCCAAATTCATCTTCTACGCTACCTATCTTTCTGAGAAGATTGGTTATTGGCGTTATATCACCATATATCGTCATTTAGAACAACATCCTGAAGATAGAATTTACCCAATTTTCCGCTTCTTTGAAAATTGGTGTCAGGATGAAAACCGTCATGGTGACTTCTTTGATGCCATCATGAGAGCGCAACCCCAAATGCTCAATGACTGGAAAGCTAAACTTTGGAGTCGCTTCTTCCTGTTGTCAGTATTTGCTACCATGTATCTCAATGATATTCAGCGTAAAGATTTCTATGCTGCTATAGGTTTGGATGCACGAGAATACGACATTTATGTGATTAAGAAGACTAATGAAACTGCTGGAAGAGTCTTCCCCGTCATGTTAGATGTGGATAATCCAGAGTTTTACGAGCGTTTGGATGTTTGTGTCAAGAATAACGAAAAATTGAGCGCAATTTCCAACTCCAATACACCCAAATTCCTGCAATTCTTCCAAAAACTGCCAATTTACATTTCTCATGGTTGGCAATTGTTAAACTTGTACCTAATGAGACCCATTGATGCGGTTTCTACTCATGGTCAAGCTAGATAACTTTACTTAAATGTGTAAAAACACCAGTGGTTCTGTTGTTAACAGAGCCACTTTTTTTAGCATTTTGTATGTAATTTTAGGGAGAAAATTCGCAAAATTGAACGTCAGCAGTTGTATATTAACTAAGAAATTTAGATATAATTCCCATGCTTCAGAGTTTGACTAAAAAACTACCAATATTAGTATCTTTTTGCTTAGTAAATAGCTATAACTTTTTACCTGCGATCGCTGTAGATGTTTGTGCAGAAAACCTAACTAAAGGAGAATTTAAAATTAGCGATCGCTATGATCGAGACAGAGACAGAAGATCCTATGATCAGAATGGATATAGAGGGAGTGACGGCCGTGCCGGTAGAGATGGCCGCAACGGACAAAACCAAACTATTACAGCTAATGGTTCACCGATAAATCTTGATCTCTCAGGCACAAATGGCGAAGATGGGGAATATGGGGAAGACGCTTCTCGCCCCAGATGTGGTAGAGGCTATAAAGAAGACGAAGACAGAGATATTAACGCCCCTGATGGTGCTAACGGTGGTGTTGGTGGTAGAGGTGGAGACGGGGGAAATGGCGGTTCTCTCACCGTTTATTACAGTAATTTAGCAGACCTAAAACAGATTTTTGTCCGTGCTAATGGGGGAGAAAGTGGACGCGGTGGACGTGGTGGTCAAGGAACAGCAGGTTGTAACTGTCGTCGCAGGAGTTGGGAAGTAAAAAAATGTACAGGAACATCAGGAACTTCTGACTATAAATGTACTACTAAAGTTTATCGTTGTTACGACGGCAGAAATGGAATTGATGGCAGTGATGGCCGGGATGGTAGACGTGGCAGTTTAGGAACTTTAAGTATTATTAATAGCAAAGAACCATTAAGAGATGATACACCAACTCGTAAAGTCACAATTTCTCAATTAGCAACCCAACAATTCAACCTTTCTAAAAATAAATGGAATTTGCGTCAAGGTGCTACAGCTTTACTTGCGCCTGGTTCTATAATTGCTGATGAATATCGAGAATTTGATCGGCGTTTAGAAGGAACGTTTAAATTAATTTGGCAAGAGAAAAAACCGATAGCTAACTTTGCTAATCAAAACGTTACACTAACTTTAAATGATAATCAACAAATAGAAATTGACTTTCCTGAAGATATGTGGGTTGATGGTAATGCCAAAATTCAGGATCAATTAACTGAGTACACTGTTAATTATGCCATTCCTCAACAAGAAGTCACAAATTTATCAGTTTCCGAGTTTTCTGGTTCAGGTAAAAATCTGAATTTGAAAATAGTTGATTTAGCAGGAAGGTCTGATTTAATCAACACTCAATTTAAAGTAAAATATCGGGCAAAAGATAGCTTTTCCGGTGCTTTTGATTTCCAAACTTTTTATGAAGGGGAAATTCCTGCTAACTTAGTCACTCGTGATTATAACCGATTTATTGTGGATTTAGGGAAATTAAAAATACCTAATGATGCTCTTAGTTCTGGTACAAATGTAGAGATTGAATTAACTGTAATACGTTCTTTAGGTGAACGTTCTGCCCAACAAAAATTAAGGTGGCAAGGTTCAATTCGGAGAAATAGATAATGAGTAAATAAATCAGTTATAATTAGTTATTCACTCTTAGAAGATTTACTTTTTTCGCCAACAATTTTGTAAAGAACACTACCAGTTAAGTCTAGCAGTTGATCGAGAAAAACACCAATAACAGCGATGTAGAGTAAAGCATCAATAATGTATCTTGGGTTGTTGGCTTTATAACCATTCCAAACTAAAAAGCCCAACCCTTTTGAACCTGCAAGCATTTCTGTAGCAATGACTGTAAACCAAGCTATCCACATACCTAGTCTTAAAGCTTTAAATATGTAATAAATAGCTACGCGAGAGTTATTATCTTGTTGACGAAATTTATGAATACCTGTGGCAGTTTCCACAATTATTGCCCAAAGAACACCAACAAAAACCACAAAAATAGCTGCGGTTTCATTTTCCTTAAATAAAATCAGCGCAATAGGTAAAAAGGCGATAGAAGGAATGCTATTTGGGATTTGGAATAACCGACTAAATAGCTGATAAACTATGCCATTAATACCAATAATAAAACCAACAAAGATACCTAAAATAACGGCGGGTATGTAACCTACAAATAACCGTTGTAAAGTGGCTACAATGTCTACTAAGATACTATTTTCCATTCCTCAGTTATGATTTGAAACGTCGTGAAGATGAATAAGTAGAATGCTCAATACCTGTGGAAAGGAAACAGAAAAATCTGATAAAAACATCTAACTAATTACAGTAGGAGTCAGGGGTCAGCATTAAAACCAGCTTTGTGTATAGGTTTCAATTTAAATTATGTACCTAATTGATCTGCGATCTGCTGTTAAATCTAATTTAAATCTAGTGAAAATCTTTCAAAAAATCAAGTTGTAATTTCTAAATTAAATATTTTTTCAAGAATTAAATTTTATGCTGTAAATTATCAAGAGTTAATAACATATTAAGGATGAAATTATAACATTTAAATTCCATCCTTTATGCTAAATCATTTACCCATGTTGCGTTTCATTTGTTCCAACTCATCTTGCGTTTCCCAACGACGAAACTTTTCTTCTAAATCATCAAACTGGCTAGAATAACTACTGGCTGGAGCTTGCCAAGTATTAGTTTCTAAACGTTGCTGAGTTTGGGCTTGTGCGCGTGCTTTTTGCGCTTCTGCTGCTTTTGCTTGGACTTCTTGACGACGCTGTTGAATTTTGCGTAGTAATTCTTGAGATTGGGTAATGCGTTCTTTTAAACCTTGCATTTGTCCCCATTTTTGATTTCCCTCCCGCAAAAGTGCGTCTTCTCTTGCTTGCGCTGGTATGGCTAAATCTTCTCTACCTGCGGACTTGGCTTTTTGGACACGGATATGCCAGCGTTGTATTTCCTGTGCTGTTTCTAGTATTTCATCTTGCGATCGCTTTTCCTGTAATTTTAAATCTGCAATCAATTTTAGTGTATCATCTTCTTGCTCTCGTAGCTGTTCTGACAGCATTTCTAACTCCAGATGGGGGTTATTTCGCAAAAATTCTTCTAAACGTGCTTCTAAAAACCGACTTAAATCATCAAATAAACCCACTGTGAGAACTCCAAATTAAAGTGATGTGATTATTTTATTGTAATAATTATTATCTACAATGGCATTTACAAAAGCTATCAGTAATCAGTAATCAGCTATTCTCTAGATAGAGATTGAGTTAATAACAAGGATGCTCTCGGTTTGTCAAATTACACCAGTGTTAATAATAGCAATTTACAACCTATTATTGATGGTTTCAGGGTCTTGCTGATAGCTGAATGCTGACGATTAGTTTTACACTTTTATCCTATTTTAATCACAGTTTTCGCTAGTACAGTATCAAGGGATTCCTTTTAAACTTAATAAAGATTATAGAATTAGGAGTATAGCAGTTACCAGAAAATGTAGGATATGCGCTATCAAGTTAAGTTGAACAAAATAGATCAAGTCTATGCTATTTGGTGTCCTGCATTACCCGGATGCTGGACTGTAGGTGATACAGAACAGGAAGCATTAGAAAAAATAAAATATGTGATTAAAGACTACTTACAAGGATTTGATGAAATTGCTAAAAATGCAGATTTTTATTATATAGATGTACCGTGAAAATCTCATTGGTATTTTGATGTTTGAGTTATGTTTGAGTTATGTTTGAGTTATGTTTTAATTATGTTTTAATTACTTAAATTGGTGTCAACCAATAAGTAATACCGCTTATTATTTTTTCCTGTAAACCAAATTTTGGTAAACTCTCTTCATCCCAACCCAGATAAGTCCAGTGAGGTACATCTTTTGCAACAGTTTGAAACCAACCATTTTGGTTTAATGCTTCTCTTTGTTCTTGGTTAGATACTCTTAAATCAAGTGCTAAACCCCAGAGATGTTGTGAAGTTCCTGGAGGTGCAACTACACTGAGAATATTAGTTTCTTTTCCTTGTTTTACCTGTTCTAAAGTTTGGTTATTTGTATATTTCTGCCAAAATCGTAAATTGGTAGCAAAACTACGTGTACAATCACCAGAATAACCAGATTTTAAAGGTATATCTATGATATTTCTGGCTTGATCAAACGCATCTGCGGCGGCTTTTTGCAGGTAACATTCTTGTGTACCTTCAACTAGGGTTAGTTGTAGATTATCCTGAATTTGTTTAGTATCCTGTTCATTATCTACAATGACTTTTGGTGGCAGTTTAATTTCTGGATTTTGATTAATAAATATTGCACCATAGGCACGGAGTAAGATATATTCATAAGTATCAGATTGGGGAAGATTTTTTAGTTGGTAATTTATAGTATCTAAAAACTTTTTTTGTGCGTTTAATTGCTGATTTGGAATAAATGTTGATACTGATGACTCAGGATTATTTTTGCGGATTGTGATCAAATTCGGCGATGGTTGGTTATATCTAAGATAGAGAATAGTAAAGGTAGTAGAAAATAGGAAGATAATCAGAGTGATTAATGAAATTTGTATTAAATATTTTTTGGTTTTAGGTTTGAGTATCATAGTTGAATATATTTTTGATATTTATGATTTTATCCTATATCACAAATATGTTAGTCCAACATTAACTAAATTAGGATTGATTGATTTTTCAAAAAACTGTGCTATTATAGATATAGAGTATGGCAAGGTGTCCCGAACTGCACGGGAAGTTATGGCAAGGTTGAAATACCCTGCGCCTGTCATGTAGACAAGGTATCCCGAACTGCACGGGAAGTTATGGCAAGGTTGAAATACCCTGCGCCTGTCAAACCAGTTAAAGTTACGTGATCAGAAGATCATAATCATTTAATTAAAAACTAACCTCTAATTAACGCCCCTGTTTGGGTAGAGGCGATCTTGTAATCGTCTATTAAGGGATGAACCCACGACTATAATAGCCGTGGGTTCGCCATTAGATGTTATAGTTTTCAGGAATTTCCACTAAATGAATTTTTTCCTGAATAATATCAAAAGCTGTGAGAAATGCAAAATTGCGATTATCTTCCTGTATGTTTTGTGTTTTTAAACTAATCAAATAAGCAACATAATCTGCTAATTGTAGACCTACATAAAATCCTGAAGCACCTAACCAGGGTTGTTCTATAAAATTACAATCATATTTACATGAATTCAACCACCCCCTGTAAGCTCTAACTAAACGATCATCCTGTTTACTTGTGCTATGTGTTGAACGTGAATCTAAAAATAAAATTCCACTTTCATGGAATGATTTCAGAAAAATATCTAATCTGTCTAATAAGTTTTGGAAAGCAAATTGATAAAGTATAACATCATCCTTCATTGCTTCTCTATTTTCAAAGAGTAATTTTTTATTAACCACAACAGAGAGTATATGACATGGGATCTGATTTAAGGTTTCTGATATACATAAAAATGTACGCACGCGAGCTTCAAAATTCCAGCCTTTAAAGAGTTCCTTCCCTTTACAAAGATCGTGACCTTTTAACTCCCAATCTTCAGGTTCTTTCTTTTTCACGATACTTCGTTTTAGCTGAGAAATTTGTTCGTAATTTTTTGAGTAATCTGTTTCATGGATAGCAATACTAGCTAAAATAAAATAATTGGTTCTATCATCAGCAGCATAAGAGCCACTTTCATCAATATAAATTAGAAACATATTGGTGGTTAGAAAATACTAAAAACCCTACTTTCTGAATTTGACAGCAGCAGAAGTTTTTACAAAGTTGGTCAAAATATTTTACAACAGTATTTGCTAATATTATTAGACAAACATCCTGTAAATCCTTAAATCCTGTACTTCGGCTTCGCTCAGTAACCAGACATCCTGATTCTGACAATTAACCAAAATATACGCTAAAATACCCACAGTAACTAACTTTTTAAACATTTAACTTTTAATTCCTAACTACTTATGACCATGCAAAATGCTGTTCAATTCCAAGACGCTTATGATGTGATTGTAGTGGGTGCAGGCCACGCCGGTTGTGAAGCAGCTTTAGCTACTGCCCGCCTCGGTTGTCGCACTCTGCTGTTAACCCTTAACCTGGATAAAATCGCTTGGCAACCTTGTAACCCCGCAGTCGGTGGACCTGCTAAGTCCCAACTTACCCACGAAGTAGATGCTTTGGGTGGGGAAATTGGGAAAATGGCCGATCGCACCTATTTACAAAAACGCATTCTCAACTCTTCTAGAGGTCCAGCAGTTTGGGCATTACGGGCGCAAACCGATAAGCGCGAATATGCAGCAGTCATGAAAGGAATTGTCGAAAATCAAGAAAATTTGACAATTCGTGAAGGCATGGTGACAGATTTAATCTTAGGAAAAAATGATGAAATAATAGGTGTAGAAACTTATTTTGGTGTCGCTTTTGAATGTAAAGCCGTTATTTTAACCACTGGTACATTTTTAGGTGGGAGAATTTGGGTAGGTAATAAGTCAATGGAAGCTGGCCGCGCAGGTGAATTTGCGGCCGTAGGTTTAACAGACACCCTTAACCGCTTGGGTTTTGAAACCGGAAGATTAAAAACCGGTACACCTGCAAGGGTAGATAAGCGGTCTGTAGATTACAGTAAAATGGAACTGCAACCAGGAGATGAGGAAGTTCGCTGGTTTAGTTTTGACCCCCAAGCGTGGGTAGAACGGGAACAAATTCCCTGTCACATGACAAGAACTACTAAAGAAACCCATCGCTTAATTGAAGAAAACTTGCATCTATCCCCGGTTTATGGTGGATGGGTTGATGCCAAGGGTCCCCGTTATTGTCCGAGTATTGAAGATAAGATAGTCCGCTTTGCAGATAAAGAAAGTCATCAAATCTTCATTGAACCAGAAGGACGAGATATACCAGAATTATACATTCAAGGTTTTTCCACTGGTTTACCGGAAAATTTGCAAATCCTGATGCTGCGGAGTCTTCCCGGTTTGGAAAACTGCTTTATGTTGCGTCCTGCCTATGCTGTAGAGTACGATTATTTACCTGCAACCCAGTGTTATCCCTCATTGATGACCAAGAAAGTAGAAGGGTTGTTTTGTGCAGGACAAATTAACGGTACAACCGGTTATGAAGAAGCTGCTGCCCAGGGTTTAGTAGCGGGTGTAAATGCGGTGCGGTTTGTGCGGGGGCAGGAAATGATTATTTTCCCACGTGAACAAAGTTACATCGGGACTTTAGTTGATGACCTGTGTACCAAGGATTTACGTGAACCTTACCGTATGCTTACGAGTCGTTCAGAGTATCGTTTATTGCTGCGTTCAGATAATGCCGATCAACGGATGACACCATTAGGGCGGGAAATTGGTTTAATTGATGACAGACGGTGGGATTTATTTACGAGAAAACAAGAGCAAATTATAGCCGAAAAAGAAAGACTGCATTCGACTAGAATTAAAGAGCATGAAGACATAGGGAGAGCGATCGCCCAAGAAACTCAACAAGCAATCAAAGGTTCAATCACCCTCGCTGACCTGCTACGTCGTCCGGGAATACACTATGTAGATTTAGAAAGATACGCACTAGGTAACGCCAGTCTCAACCAAGCGGAAAAAGAAGGGGCGGAAATAGATATCAAGTATTCTGGATATTTAGCCAGACAGCAAAACCAAATTGAGCAAATAGCTCGTCAAGCCAATCGAACATTGCCAGCAGATTTAGATTATGCAGCAATTGATACCCTTTCCAAAGAAGCCAGAGAAAAGCTGGCGAAAGTAAGACCCTTGACAATTGGGCAAGCAGCAAGAATTGGTGGTGTTAATCCTGCGGATATCAATGCTCTGTTAATTTATTTAGAAATCCGTAAAAACAAGGAGCAGAATGAGTTTTCCTTATTAGCAGATACAAAAATTCATTAAGGATGGGTATAGTATAGGGTGGGGGATCAGTATGATGGACTACAGAGATTTTTGAAGTAAAATTCTGAATCATTTATAAATCACAGTAAAATTTAATACCACTGCCAAATTACTGCCAAATTAAGGTTAGTGGTGTAATTTAAAGAAAGTGATTTCCCGGACATCATTGGGTTTCCTTTCCCTTTCTAGCAGCCACAAAGAAAATGTCTATGATAACAGAAGCCAGCACCCATCTAATGATTTCTGAAGCACTAGAGGACTTACTCCCCAGTGAAGCCCTGTCGATAGAGACTTACGCTGAAGGCTTGATAGATGAACTCTTCACCGATATCGACAACATACTAGATTGTGGTAGAAAGCGCCCTGCTAAAACCATCAGAACAGAATATGTGCCACATAAGCAAACAGTGGCGGTGAAGATGCAAGAAGTTGTTTTGACACAGACAGTACACCGAGCAACCAAAGCGATCGCGCCCATCCAAAAGCCGCAACCAAGTACACTGGTTTTAAATCCTCCCTCTGTCACTGCAATTAGGAAAAGAAATCAAAAGCACAGCGGTGGATTAGGCAACCTGCTCGTGTTAGGTTTAACCTTAAGTGTGGCAATGGTTGGTTCAGTCTACCTAGCACAGCCGACATTATTCACCAATATCACCGCCCAATTTACTCCACACATACCACCAACAGATCAGGTAAAATCACCAGTACCTGTACAACCAGATCCTCATGGTGAATTAGTTAATTATATGTTGCAGGCTTTGGCAGTGATAGACCAGCAAGGCTCTAGCAATGATCAAACACCTGCTAAATCTGGGTTACGTGATGTTAATCCCCAGCAAACAAACGCTTTGCCTTTGCCCAGTAACCAACCTATTGGCACTTTACCCCTACCAGTGGCTGCTAACAATGCCCCACCTGCTCCCAGTCGAGTGACAAATGTGGTAGAGAGAATATATGTTCATGTTCCTGTTTATCAAGCACCTCCAGCTATACGCCCATTACCAGAAGTTTCCCCAATGTCAGCGCAGGTATCACCACCTGGGTTTGTCAAAGATTCCCCTAGTAATGTGCAACAAGCAACCAAGCCCCTAACAGCAAAAAATTCACCGACAACTGTGAAGCGGGCAGATGCTTCTAAGCTACCAGCTACAGCACCACCAAAACTACCTGCGGCGATCGCAACTGCATCATTACCGAAACCAGAAACATTACCAACTACACCCACAACTACCCAACAGGTGTATTTACCCGCCTATTCAGCCGAGTTGGAAGGATTGTTAGAGTTAGGTAGCAAATCTGCGGCTTTGTTCAAAATTGATGGTGTGACTCGCCGGATTAACCTGGGAGAAAATATTGGTGCTACTGGTTGGACGCTAGTAGACGTAAGTAACGGTGAGGCGATTATCCGCCGTAATGGTGAGGTGCGCTCAATTTATACAGGTCAAAAGTTGTGACAGATAACAGGAGACCTGTCCTGGGAGCAGTTACCTGATATAGTTGAACAAAAAATGCTGAATCTTGCAAGAGGAAGAACAGCCTGGCGCAGAACTATTGCTTCAAACCAAAACACATTTGACTGGAGTAAGCATTGACATTAATTGACAAATGTCAACAGTAAGTATCAAGTTAATGCTTATTCACACTAGCCTCAAGAGTTTTTACCTGAGTTTGTAATTCTTCTACTACTTGTAAATGCGATCGCTCTAATAAATAACCAGCCCAAACAAAGCTGCCAGTTAACACTGTCACTACTACCACTAAAACACCAGTTAACAACTTAACTTGAGAGCGAAGCTGTTTGACTTCATACATCTGATTTTGAGCTTGATCAAGAGAATTTAATTTAGTCCGTTGGTCTTCTACTACTATCTCTACTTTTGGGGTTTCAACTTTTTTAAACTGAATTTGGCTTCGCAACCAATCTGTGATCAATTTAGGGCAATTCTTCTTAAACCATTGCCAGGCAATCATTCTGAATGCAGGTTTAGACATTTTGGAAATCCATTTCAGGGTTCTATTGAGAGTGCGAGACTGGAACTTTTGGTTAATCAAATTAGTTGACCCAGCATCATAGAGACAATTCAAGATCAGCTTAACTGTTGCTTCCTCTCTGTAAAGCATATTTTCCAACAAAAGCAGGACATCTTGTATCAGTTGTTCTTCTCTTTCGGCTTCTGTAGGCAATTTTGTTAAATCACTTGATGGAGGCAATTGTTTAGACATATTAACTGTATAAATTCTTAATTTTTCATTAGTGCTTTCCTTTAACTATACTGACATCAGAAAGTATTTGCTATTTCCTGGATACGTTAAGATTCAATTTCTTCACAATGGATTAATAAACGTTCCAAACCTTCAGCCAAAGAAATCAAATCTTGCCAAGAGGAACCATTGACTAGATTTTGAGCGTGTGCTAAACGGTTCCGCAAATTTTCAGCAGATTTGAGAAAGCGTTCACCAGATCGTTTTGACTTTAACCCCAATTTATCAAACAGTTCAGGTTGATTTAATACCAATTCCCGCTTGTCGCAAAATTGCAGATAATCTAATAAATCTGTGGCTTCATTTCTTTCTTGACTTTCACGCCATAATTTTTGAGCAGCTTCTAAGCGGTCAGGTTTAAGAACTTTTTGCCATGAATCTTGGGGATAATACAGCCGCACCAGTCGTAACAAATTCATTTCTAGCAGCGTTACCAACCCAAACAGCAACATTCTGACTGGTGCTTTCTGCAAATCACCACAAGTAATAATGCCACTAACATTATTACAGTCTAATACAAATAATCTGGATTTTTGTTGCAGAATTGGCAACAACTTCATCAAGGGTGTAGACATAGCAATGAGTTCTTGAGGATGAAACACTTGTTGATAGTCGCTGCATTTTCCCGATTGGTTTTCTCGTAAATTTTCTCTTAAAGTAGAACGTTCTACATAACCTGTAATACTATCTTCTGTTTCCACTCCGACGACATCAAAATCCTGCAACTCCATCCAATTTATAATTTCTCTCATATCTGCATCAGCTTTGACCGCTTTGAGAGGTTCGGCTACATATTCTATGGTAATACTGTTCTCAAATAAGCTGCGTAAATCTTGAGAACGTGACTTTAGCTGTTTCATTTGTCGTTAACAATAAGACTTGAAACTAGTATTTCATGAAAGTCTGCATTTTGACTGTTAACGATATTGCAGGAGTCGTAGGGGCAGTCAGGAGTCAGGAGTAAAACTCTGTTATTTATTCAAAAACTACGGTTTTATTACCATAGACTAAAACGCGATTTTGTAAATGTGATCGCACTCCCCTAGCTAAGACAATTCTCTCTAAATCTTTACCTTTTCTAATCAAATCATCTACATTATCCCGGTGACTTACCCTAACTACATCCTGTTCAATAATTGGACCACAATCTAAATCAACAGTTGCATAATGGGCAGTTGCGCCAATAATCTTTACACCTCTTTCAAAAGCTCGATGATAGGGATTCGCACCAATAAATGCAGGTAAAAATGAGTGATGAATATTAATTATTTGCGGGAATTGCTGAATAAAATTATCAGTTATTATCTGCATATATTTAGCCAAAACTACCAAATCAATATTGTAGTGACGCAGTAATTCTAATTGCTTTATTTCCTGTTCTTGTTTATTATCTTTAGTAATGGGAATGTGATGATAATCAATACCAAATTGTGCTGCAACTTCCTGTAAATGGGGATGATTACTAATAATTAAAGGTATGTCTGCATTAAATTCCTGTGCCTTTTGCCGCCAAATTAAATCTAATAAACAATGGTCTTGACGACTTACCCAAATTGCAATTCTGGGAACAGTATCAGAAAAATGTAATTCCCATTTAGCGCCTAAAGGTTGGGCGATCGCATTAAAAGCAGCACCAATTAAATCCCTTGGTAAATTAAAACCATCCAACAGCCATTCTATACGAGTGAGAAATAAACCAGCTTCAAAATCTGTATGTTGATCAGCATCAATAATATTACCACCATTAGCATAAATAAAATTAGCAAATTTTGCGACTAATCCTTTTTGATCAGGGCAAGAAATCAGTAAAGTTGCTGTTGGGTTCATTTTAGTTGATAGTTGATAGTTGATAGTTGGTAATTGATAGTTGATAATTGATAATTATGAATTATTACTTATTTCCTACTCCTTCTTCCCTATTCCCTCCCTAAACAAATAGATATGGCTTCGCCACGTTACCGCGAACAGAAACCAAACCGGATTCCTATATTAATTATTTAGTATGGGCAGGATTAGGATCTATGGGTATTGATACAAGGTCTAATTTAGTATCTTGTTCAGCTTGTTTAGCACCTTCCTCACTGGTTTGTTTACCAGATTTTTCAGTGTTTTGTTCATTAGGTTTGTTAGCAGATGCTTGAGATATTTCTTGCCATTCTGATAATTCCCGATTGACAGCATTAGCGAAATCTTTAGAAACTAATAAAACCTGAGTATTTCCATTATTGTCGATCACAGGATCAGCTTGGGCGTATAAGAAAGTATTGTTAAAATTAGGTTTCCCTAAAATTACTTGATGCGTTTTTTGATTTTTCAGTTTAATATCAATAGTCGCTTGAGGTTTATCTAAACCAAATTCACTCAATTGATTAGGTGAAATTGATACACTACTTTCACTTTTACCTTTAACCAATAAATCCGTTAAATAAGAAACTATAGCCTCTTTTGCTGGTTCTGGGTTAGGAGATTTTGGTAATTTAATTGACCATTTTGGCGCTTCTAGTTTCTGACTCCGTTCTAAATTTAAAGTGTAGTCCTTCGTTTTAATATCTATAGATTGAACATCCTCAACATTAAATGAGAAAATCTGTTGTTTAGTGGTCTGAGTTTGTTGATTTTGCTGATTTACCTGATTTATTTTATTGAGGTGATTTTGTGCAAATTGTTGTGGTTGATTTTTCCGTCTAATTTCATCAAAATAGACAAAACCACTTAAACCCAAGGCTAAAATTACTAAAGTTAAAGTTGTGCGTTTCATTTGGAAATATGTGACAGGTGACAGGTGACAGAGAAGAGGAAGCAGGTGAAACAGGTAGATAAATTCATAATTATCAATTATCAATTATCAATTATCAATTATCTTCTTTTCCACCAAATAATAGCGCCAGTAGCTAAACCAATGAAAGGTAAAAGCAACAAAGAAGAAATACTTAATAAATTTGCTTTTGCAGTTGACATGGTGATGCGGCGATTTGTTTGTTCTTTGGGACGAATTGAAAGCGGTTGTTGATCTTCTTGACTTAACCAAGTTACTGAGTTGAGAAATACATCTCCATTTAATTGTTGCTGAAATAAACCATCTCTAGCAAAATCTGAGTTTCCAAACACTACTAAGCGAGATTCTTTGCTGTGATTTTGAGAATTTTCCTCAGTTGGGGAAGCGGTAGGTGTGGGGGTAGGTGTGGGAAATGGGGAAGCGGTGGGAGATGGGGTAGATGTGGGAGATGGGGATGATAGCTTTCTAGTTAATGCTACACCTAAAGTTAAAGGACCTTTTAAATCTTGACCTTCATTAAACTCTAAATTTTCGTTTTGTTGGTCACTTTCTGCCCAACTATTAGGATATGATTTAGTTCTGAGTAAAGGAGTAGATTGAATCTCAGGAATTGGTTCAATGAGAATAGGACGTGCGAGGGGATAGAAAGAAATACCATTACCAAAATCTTTAGTGATGGGATGTTGTCCATACTCTGTAACAGCAGGTGCAGCAGGTCCTAGTCCTAAAGTTGTTCCAGAAACATCAACAGCTAAACGATTATCTAATTTTACACCCCAATCTTGCAATAAGTCATCAATTTTTGGGTCAGTATTAGGGTCAACCATTAACATTAAATTACCGCCACGATTGAGATAATCTTGTAAAGCTGTAACTTCACCTGCTAATAACTCTCGTTTTGGACCAGCGACGACAACAACAGCAGCATCTTCAGGGACTGTAGTTTGTTCTGTTAAACTCAGAGGTAAAGCTGTAAAATTTTTGTCTGCTAATCCTTGAATAGCTTGAGAAATAGCATTTTTAGCATCTGTAAATTCTAGTTCACCGTGACCTTGCAGAAAGTAAACTTTAGCTGTATTGTTACTAGTTATTTGTTGTAAACGGCTAGTTAATCTTACTTCTGATAGACGTTCATATTCATTGACAGTTTGTACTAATTGGCGCTTATTATCAAATTCTAAATAAACTTCGCCAAAAGCTTTCACACCAAATTTTTCTGCTAGTCCTGGTCTGGTTTGAGGGTCGATATATTCAAAGTTAAACTTAGGAGTTTGACGACGATAATTTTCTAGTAATTGTTCATCTTGCAAATTTTGTTCTCTGGTAAATAACCAGACTTTTGCAGGTTTGGGTAAGGTACGCAGTAATTCTTTAGATTGGGGTGCGAGGGTAAATAATTGAGTTTCTGTTAAATCTAATCTTAACTGATACCGTGTACCTAAAAAATTGATTAATCCTAATATTGTTAATACTGCCAAAGTTGCCACTAAGGCGTTAGTTGTAGATACGGTAGAACGTTGTTTCCAAAATTGATTTTTTTGGGCTTGGAAAAATACCCAAACAATGCAAATCAAAAGACCTGCTATGATAAATACTAGAGGTAATATACCCCATGTATCTGAAATTAACCCGACTGTTAAACCCAGAGTTAATAAGAATGGACCCAACAAAAATAGTAGGTTAGCGAAATTTTTTTTAGGTATTTTTTTCATTATTGGTGATTGGTGATTGGTGATTGGTGATTGGTGATTGGTGACTGGTGATTGGTGATTGGTGATTGGTAATGGGTAATTGGTACAAACTTCTTTACTGTCACCTGTCACCTCCTAACTATTGACGTTGAAAACGCAGTGCATCTATTGATTGGGCGGTGAGGAAAATTCCTAAAATAATGTAACTAACAAATAAAATTAAGGCGCTACTATCAAAAATTCCTTGAATTAATGTGTTGTAATGTTTGAGTAGGGATAGATGAGCTAAACTGTCTCCCACAGGACCGGGTATAGCTTTGGATATGGAATCTATTAATAATAGTAATATAACCACAAAAAAGGTAAGGACGGCTGATAACAGTGTGCTGTCTGTTAAGGAGGAAATGAACATTCCTAATGATAAAATTGCTGCTGCTAATAATATTAATCCTACATGACCAAGAATAGGAATAACTGGAGACATGGGAGGATTAGAACCGCTAATAGCTAGGGTCTCAAATCCAAGTAATGGTAATACCATTGTCATAAAAAATGTTAAAACTCCTAATAATTTACCTACGGCTACAGCCCAGTTAGTAACTGGTGATGTGGCTAATAATTCTAATGTTCCCCGTTTGCGTTCTTCGGCATAAAGTCCCATTGAAAGTATGGGTAAAATAAACAATAATAACCAACTGATTCTATCTAAAAATGCCCGGATAAATTCATAGGGTACATCTATGGGCGGAACGGGTACTCCTAATTGTTGTCCTTGGATATCTAAATCTGCAACTGTGGGCAAAATTCCCCCTGGACCTATTAAAATCATCACCAAAAATAAGCCAGAAATAAACCAAAAGATGCCAGCTATACCATAAGCTAAGGGTGATACAAAATAACTTTGTAATTCTCGGCGATAAATGGCAATTATATTAGCGATGATGATACCCATGTTATGCGTTTTCTCCTTCTGTTTCTGGTGAGTTTTTTAGTATAGTTTCTGGTATAGTTTCTGGTGTTTCTTTTGCTGGGGGAAGTAAATTTTTCTCTTCGGTTGTTAGTTGTAAAAATACATCTTCTAAACTAGCACTAACCCGCCGCATTTCATATAAATCAAATCCTCCCCGAATTAATGCGGCTGCAATATCCTTTCCTGGTTCTGTGCCTGGTTGAGATATAACACGCAGTAGGGGACGATGATCATGACTTATCGGCATTGATTCTACCAAAATCACGTCCTTTACATTTTGTAATACCTGTTTTGCTAGGGTAACTTCTCCAGAAATTTCTAACTCATAACCCGAACCTCCGGTTAACTGTGTCATTAAATTTTCTGGGGTGTTGGTAGCTACGACTTTACCACGGTTGATGATGGCTACGCGGCTACAGGTCATGCTCACTTCTGGGAGAATATGGGTAGAGAGGATGATGGTGTGTGTACCGGCTAGACTTTTGATCAAGTTTCGCACGTCGATAATTTGCCGGGGGTCTAGTCCTACGGTGGGTTCATCAAGGATAATGGCCGGAGGATCATGGACTATTGCTTGTGCTATTCCCACTCTTTGGCGAAAACCTTTGGAAAGCTTGCGAATAATGACTTTACGCTTTTCTGTGAGGTTGCAGCGTTTCATAGCAGCTTGCACTTTTTGGGGGCGATCGCCAGCGGATACCCCTTTAATTCGAGCTACAAAGTGCAAAAATCCCTCTACCGTCATTTCGGGGTATAAAGGCGGTGTTTCCGGTAAATAGCCGATTTTTTGCCGCACTGCTAAAGAATTTTCATGGACATCATACCCGGCTATTTTGGCTGTTCCTTTGGTCGCTGGCAGATAACCGGCTAAAATCCGCATGGTTGTGGTTTTACCCGCACCGTTGGGACCTAAGAAACCTAAAATTTCTCCAGGTTCTACGTTAAAGGTGACATCGGTTATCGCTGCGGTAGAACCATATATTTTACTCAGATGTTCAACTTCTATCATTGGGATATTATTGGTGTGATATATGTGATATGTGTTAGCGATCGCGGAATACTAGGAAGGAATTTCATTTACCAACATAAATAATATTGACATTTTCTCTAGATTATTGGGGACCTGTGAAAAATATAATACATAATATACATTCTCGATCTAAGTTTGAACCTTTACTAGTCACCCAAACCATTAAAAATAGTCACGTTACGTTTTATAAAATTAGATAAAATTAGAATTGTTGTACTGTACCCTATTAGCTAAAGTGTCTGAATCTTTACCTTTGCGCGATCGCTACCTGGCTTTAATTGATCAAATAGTCGAAACCACCCTCAAAGGCAAAATTAGCTCCGTAGAACAATTGTACCAAATGTTACTTCAAAGCATTGCTTCCGGTACGGGAGAAGTGTTTGAGTTAGCTTTGAGCGATCGCTTGAATACCATCCAAACAAAAGTAGACAGCGAAACAGACGAACTCAAAAAAGCCAAAGCCACCCGTAGTTTAAGAGCAATTAAAACTATTCAAACACAATGGCAACGCTGTCAAGAACAAAACAAAGCAACCGAAATCATAGCTTCAGCAGTACGGGAAATTACCATTGCTAGTAATGAAGAGCGTTTAGCCGTATTCCTGCGCTACACCGATCCCAATCAAAAATATCCCTTAAATTTATCACAACTACAACAAATAGCCAAATCCTTACAGCAATTTGGTGCAGCTAACTCAGATTTAACACAGATATCCACAGGTATAACTCAGGCGATCGCCGCTTGGCAACGCATCCAAGAAAACCTCCTCAGTTGGATGTATGAACAAAAAACCTCTCTCGGTTTTGGTGGTGTACCTGGTGAAAAAGGACCTTGGGCAAGTTGGGCGAAATTAGTCAAAAGCGAAATACCGCAATCATTTTTTCAGACTTTAGCAATAGAACAATCTCCAATAGAATTTACCCAAAAACAACAAAACCTTAGCTTCAGTGATTGGGTAGAATTAACAATAGTTTTACAATTCTTACAACGAGGTTTAGTTAGTTGGTTTGATAAACAAGCTTATGATATTCAAGCAGGTCCAAAATTATCAATTTCCACATTTTTAACCTTTGCCATCATTTGGAGTCAACTAGCAAACGGTTGGCAAAATCAATCAATAATATATAGTAATGGCGCTTCACAAATAATGTTACAAATTTTGCGAACCTTTGCCCAACGTCCCTATTTTCCCCTTTATGGTGGAATTTTTGCTTCTTTTTCTGGTAGTTATTTACGGGATGCACTCGATTATTTAGATGAACCTCTACGTTCGGCAGCAGGAACACAAGAAAAAGCCAGAATTTTAACATTATTAGGTTATTCTCAAAGAGCTTTAGGCAATTATCCGCGCTCAATAAATTTCCATCAACAAGCTTTAGAAATTGCCAGAAATGCTCAAGATACAACTTGCGAAATTGCTAATCTTAACCACCTCAGTCGTACCTATGTCCAAGAAAAAAATTATGCTGAAGCAATAAATAATAGTCAAAGAGCATTAATATTAAGTAGACAAACAGGAGATAAAACCGGAGAAACTAACGCCCTGGTAAACTTAGGTTACAGCGAAGTAATGCAAGCACAGCAATTAGAAAACACTGAACCAGAAGTTTATGAATCTGCTATTAATTATCTAGAACAAGGTTTAAAATTAGCCGAAAAAATTGGGGATATTCAAACTCAATCTTTATGTTTTAGTAGTTTGGGAATTGCCTATTTAGTCACTTCTCAATATCAAGAAGCCATCAAATATTTAGAACTGGGTTTTAGAACTGCCCAAGTTTCCGGGGATTTATATATTCAAGGTCGAAATTTAGCTTATTTAGCAGAAGCTTATTATAACCTGCTCAATTTTGAAAAAGCCATTTATACAGGTAGTTTGGGAATGTATCTATTAGAACAAATTTCATCTCAAGAATGGCAACAACCCGCAGGTTTATTAACCACAATCAAAAGACAATTGGGAGAAGATAAATTTCAAGTTTTATTGCAACAAAACCGCCCTAAGATCATTTCTGTTATTGGTGTAGACGGTTATGATTATTTACCTGATTTATTAGCAAGATATTAGTTACACCATATTTCATCTGGATGAGGTACACCAGGGCGGGCAGGATGCCCACCCCACAAGAGTTTTATTTTTACAGTTATTTTCAGGTAAATAGGGGTTGCTGAGAAAGTCTTTCCGTGAGGGCATAGGAGTCAGGAGTCAGGAGTCAGGAGTCAGGAGTCAGGAGGAGATTTGAAAATTTCTTTGCCATCTCTTGAAATCCCAAAAAATGCAC
>NZ_BJCE01000060.1:0-25068 GCF_005402885.1 Sphaerospermopsis reniformis | reverse complement strand
TCCCTCAGTAGACTTTCACGCCTTAGCCAGACGCGATTGTGTTCCAATTAAGTTTCTGAAAAAGACTACCACCATCATTGCTTGGTTTTCGCGTCGGCAATAGTCTCAATTCAATACTTGATATCACTGTATTATATATCAAGTAGTTGATTTTTTCCTAAAAATATATTGATTTTTGTCAATATAAGTATAGTTTTGTCTATGAAATTGTCAACTTAGGACTTGCTCTTTTCGCTTCTTTAGCAACCGCTTCTACTTCATCATTAACCAAAGTCTCTAAAATAGCTTTAGCTTCTGCACCACCTAAATTACCCAAAGCCTGAACAACTCTATAACGCACCTGCCAATCTGAATTAGTAGAATAGGTTGCTAAAAGGGAAACTGCATCTGGGTTTCCCAACTCTCCCAGGGAACTAATAGCCGCAGTTTGCACTAAACCATTATCTGAAGCAAGTGCTTGTTTGAGGAGTTCAAAACCCCGTGGATCTCCCAATGCTCCCAAGGTAGCAATAATACTGAATTGTACGAGCCATTCTGGGGTTTGATGATAGAGTTCCTGTAAATCTTCAAAAGCTGCCTGTAATTTCAGCGCCCCTAAACAGTCTGCTGCTGCTGCTTGTACATCTGCTTCAGGATCGTTGAGTAGTTCCCGTAATATCTGCAAGGATAAATCTAAATCCTGTTCTCCCAATGTGTCCATTTGACTAACAGCAGAATAACGCACACGGGAATTTTTATCACGGATAGCGACTTGTACTAATTCTAAACCGGTTTTGGGTTCGAGTTCACGAATTTGATTGACTGCACGGAGGCGATCGCCCAAGTTATCAGAACTCAGTAATTCTTTTACAGATTCAGCAGATATACTCATTTAATGATCCTATTTTTAATGATCCTATTTTATTAGTCATTGGGCATTGGGTTATTAATCTTTCCCAGTCCCCAGTCCCCAGCGATGCACTGAGCTTGTCGCAGTGTCCCCAGTCACCTACTCAGCGGCCATAGCGCGGATAATGTCACCACGAGTCAGAATACCAATAACTTTACTCGTACTATCCAGCACAGGTAAACGATGTACTTTATGTTCTTGGATGATTTTTGCAGCTTCTTTTAGGGACTTATCAGGGGTAATAGTGAGAGGATTTTTACTCATTACTTCCCCTACAGTTTGTCCTAAAGCTTTATGTAAATCCCGTTCATAAGCACCAGGATTTTGTAAATAAATTACACTATCCAAAAACATGATGTATGCAGGTGGAGTGACACCGGTTTCCTGCCACATCAAGTCTGTTTCGGATATGATCCCCACTAATTTCCCTGCATCATTAATTACAGGTAAACCGCTAATGCGTTTTTCTGCTAAGATTTGGATAGCTTCTTTTAAAGGAGTTTGAGGATTAACCATAATTGGATTATGGGTCATCACTTCTGCAACGGTTTTAAGCATTTTTTTTACTTACACCTTTTATAAAAGTCTTTTTTATTATTGTAGGTAATTGATGACTAATCAATGAAAATTTTTAATAGATTGTTACTTTTAATCTGGAAAAGAAATTTATTTTGTAGGTTGGGTTGAGGTCAGGAAACCCAACACTATTAATTGTCTCAAAAAATTTGATTTGAAATCCCAACTCCGTTAATCAATCAAAATAAACTTAGTTGTCTAGGTTCTCCTTCATTTGTCTGATTGTCTTCTATTTCTAATTCTTCATCATCCACATCATCAGTAATCAAAAACTCACTAATATAGTCTCTGACAACTCTTTCAAAAAATAGAGGTGCGGGTATTGTTGTCCATTCTTTATAATGTCCAAATCCATAACGCAAAGACTCTAAAAATGCAGCTAAATCATCAGGTTTATCCTCTTCTTGTCTTAATGTCACCACAATTTCTAAAGGGTTAGGTGTGGGAAATTTATCAGTAAGTATTCTGTTTTCTTCCATTTTTATTTCACCAATTTCTAACCCTGCTTTATTTTTTATGTTTCGCTTATCATCTTTGATAACTTGATGAATTTAAATAATTGTTCTTACCTTTTTCTCAAAGCAGCAATAATTTCTCCATTTGCTTCAGGAAAATCAAAATTATCCAACTCATCCAAACCCACCCAACGCACTTCCGCACATTCAATAGCTTGGGGAATACCTGATAAATAATGACAATGATGCACTGTCAAAGTTACTCGTAAATGAGGATAAGTATGATCAACAGTAATCAAATGTTTGCCAACTTCTATTTTAATTCCTAACTCTTCTAAAATTTCTCTTTCTATACATTCTTCTATAGTTTCTCCTGTTTCAATTTTACCTCCAGGAAATTCCCATAAATTCGCCATTGTTCCTGTGGGAAGACGACGATCAATTAAAATCTGTTTTTCGTTGTTCCAAATAACAGCAACACCAATAATTTTATGGGTAACATTTGATATTTCTGTCATAATAATTATGGTAAAATTTAATCATTCTAAAATCATCATATATCCCCAACTTCTTAAAGAAGTCGGGGATCTGAAAACTGAAAACTACCTAATTTTAACATTTACGTCATAAAAAAACACCAATTATTAAAATTCTGGTATCTTCATTTTGGATTTATCAGAGAATTTATTTAATTGGTGCTAATTTGTTAACTTATTCAGCAACATCACTACTGCTTGCTTCTGTTCCTTGTATAGCCATATCAAAGTTCATTCTTTGTTCTGCATTCCGCAAAAAATAACCACTAATCATTGCAGAAGCTAATAATCTACCTAAATTTTCTCTGCTAGTTGTAATGGTAACACCAAAATGTTCAGAAGGTAGATTTCCCAACAGTCCCACAATATTTCGTTCCATCACTTGAAATACTTCCGCAGAAGTAGGTTTAGATAACTGTGTTACGGTTTCTGGACTTAGAGATTTAACGTACTGCCATAATAAGTTGCTATTTTCTGTTTCACCGTTGAAAAATTCTGATACTCGATTAGGTTGGTTACTCACTTTTGATCTCCTTTGCTACAACTACTATCTATGGTAATTGTGACTACAATGATAAATAACCTGTTTTCTATTTAATGACGACTTAATGACGACGAAAATTTAACTTTGTGTCTATGTCATTCAATGTAACAGGTTATTTCAGTCGGGGGAGTCGGTTTAACCGTACCAAAAACAGCGTATTATTGCGAATGAATCTAGGTGACAGTAAGAAGGCAAGAGGCAAAAGGCAAAAGGCAAAAGAAGGGAATAGGTAATAAAGTTATTAATGTTCTCCTGACTCCTGCCTCCTGACTCCTGACTAACTAGCAAGATACTCATTCATGCTATGTTTGGATTTACGAAGTTTTGTTAAGGCTTCTCTTTCAATTTGTCGCACTCGTTCCCGACTAATATTAAGTATTTCACCAATTCGGGCTAATGTCATAGATTGTCCATCTGATAACCCAAACCTCAATCTAATGACTTCTTTTTGTTGGGGTGTGAGTTCTGACATCATCCGTTCTATGTCGCAAGATAGAGAAGATTGCATCACAAAATCTTCAGGTGATGCACCTGTATCTTCCAACATTTCCCCTAGTTCGGTGTCATAATTATCACCTAGACGCAAATCAAGAGACAAGGGTAAACGTGCTTTTTCTAGACACTCCCGCACCTGTTTAGGCGTTAATTGTAATTCGTCAGCTAGTTCAGAAATACTAGGCGCACGTCCCAATTTTTGGGATAATTGCCTTTGGGCTTTCTTAATTTTGTTTAATTTTTCCGTAATATGAATAGGTAGCCTAATAGTGCGGGCTTTTTCCGCTATGGCGCGAGTGATCGCCTGACGTATCCACCAGTAGGCATAAGTAGAAAATCTATAGCCTTTTGTGGGGTCAAATTTTTCTACACCCCGTTGCATTCCTATACTACCTTCTTGGATTAAGTCAAGTAAATCAACATTACGTTTAATATACTTTTTCGCTACAGACACTACTAAACGCAAATTAGCTTCTACCATTTTCCGTTTAGCAATTTCACCTTCGGCGATCGCTCTATTTAATTCTTTTACTTCTAACTCAGCTACATTTGCCCACTCTTCTACAGTTGGTTGACGTTCTAACTGAGTAGCAAGATTATCTCTCACCTCATACAACGCGGTACATCTTTGTACCTGTTTCCCAAAGTGAATTTCTTCCTCATGCGTTAAAAGTGGCACGCGACCAATTTCTCTTAGGTAGGTCCGCACGAGGTCTGTAGGTGTCTGAGCCGTCTTCATGGCGCTACTCTTGGTTGATGTTGGGTTGGTTGGTAGTGTCATTAGCTGATGCCTTGAGAAGATAATACCCAGGTTAACTAGAAAACTATGCTCTGGTTTGCAATTTACATACCCGATCCGCTTTGTTTCCGGTATGTCGTCAATTTAGGCTTATTAACTGCTAGACGGTACAGTTATTTACTTGTAATTACAAGTACCTGTACTTAGAGATACCATGATCTGTCTAACATTTTCCGTTTGATGTGATTGTTAATAATTGTAACATTTATTAAAAAAGCTTGACTACCGAGTAACTGGAAAATTCCTGGTTACATCAGGTTAGGTTATGTCGTAATTGTACTGAAATATTATAGGAAGCAGGAGTCAGGAGGCAGGAGACAGGAGTCATAAGACAAGAGTCAGGAGTTTAGAAGTAAAAATGAGAAGTAGATGGTTTCCTCATATTTGTTAAAATATCTCAATATTAACTATAAAGATTCTCTTATAATGATTGCTTAATGTTTAGGGAACAGGGAACAGGGAACAGGGGATAGGGAATAGGAAGATGGGGAAGCAGGGGAGAAAATTATTTCCCAGTCCCCAGTCCCCAGCGATGCACTGAGCTTGTCGAAGTGTCCCCAGTCCCCAGTCACCTAGATAGGACAATATTCCTGGATCACTTTCACATCTAAGGTGGTGTTTTGCAGGGAACGGATAGCGGCTACTGTTGCCCGCGCACCTGCTATAGTTGTAATTATGGGAATTTTGTAGGCTAAAGCTGTACGGCGGATCAGTTGTCCATCTGTACGGGCTTCTTCCCCTGATGGTGTGTTAATAATTAACTGAATTTGTTGATTTTTGATCGCGTCAATCACATTAGGACGACCTTCATGAAGTTTCAGCACTTGCTCAACTTTTAAACCCTGTTCTTTCAGATATTGGCGTGTACCTTGGGTAGCGATAATATGAAAACCCAGGTTGATAAATTCTTTCACCACATCCACAACTAAGGCTTTATCCCGATCGCTCATAGACACAAATACAGTACCCTGGAGGGGTAATTTTTCCCCTGCGCCCATTTCCGCTTTAGCAAATGCCCGCCCAAAATCAGCATCAATCCCCATAACTTCCCCAGTGGAACGCATTTCAGGACCTAAGATGGTATCAGTACCGGGGAATTTATTAAAGGGTAAAACTGCTTCTTTCACAGCTATATGAGAGGGAATGACTTCCTGAGTAAAGTTTAATTCCTCTAAATTCTTACCAGACATAATTAAAGATGCCAACTTAGCTAAAGGTACGCCTGTTGCTTTAGACACAAATGGAACAGTGCGAGATGCACGGGGGTTAGCTTCTAAAATGTAGACTTGGGGAGAATAACTATTTGCACCAACAACGGCAAATTGAATATTCATCAAACCCACTACAGATAAAGCTTTTGCTAGTTCAACTGTCCAAGTTCTAATTTGGTTAAGGACTGCGGGAGAGAGGGAAATTGAAGGGAGAGAACAAGCCGAATCTCCTGAGTGAATACCCGCTTGTTCAATGTGTTCCATAATGCCACCAATAACCACTCTACCCGTATGATCGGCGATCGCATCTACATCCACTTCAATGGCATTTTCTAGGAACTTATCAATTAAAATTGGATGTTCTGGTTCTACCTGCACTGCAAAAGTCATATATCTTTCTAACTCTGCATCAGAGTAGACTATTTCCATCGCTCGTCCACCCAGAACGTAACTAGGGCGAACCACAACGGGGTAGCCGATCCGTTTAGCGACAATTAACGCATCTTCATAACTTCTAGCGATACCATTAGGCGGTTGGGCAATATTCAACTCTTGAAGAATCTTTTCAAACCGTTCCCGATTTTCTGCCATGTCGATAGAATCAGGAGAAGTACCCCAAATTTGGGTGATTGGTGATTGGTGATTGGTGATTGGTGATTGCTGTAAGTATTGTTGTAGGGGAACTGCTAATTTTAATGGAGTTTGTCCACCGAACTGGACGATAATACCTACAGGGTTTTCCGCTTCAATAATATTGAGTACGTCTTCTTTAGTCAGAGGTTCAAAATATAGGCGATCGCTAGTATCGTAATCAGTAGAAACCGTCTCCGGGTTAGAGTTCACCATCATGGTTTCATAACCCGCAGCTTTCAAAGAGTATGCCGCATGACAGCAACAATAATCAAATTCTATCCCCTGACCAATACGGTTTGGACCACCTCCCAAAATCATTACCTTGGGTTTATCGGTGGGTAAAACTTCCGTTTCTTCCTCGTAGGTAGAATAATAATAAGGTGTGAACGCTTCAAACTCCGCAGCGCAGGTATCCACAGTTTTGTAAACGGGGATAACACCTAACTGTTTACGATATGCTCTAACTTCATCTTCCTTGGTTTTGGTACAGAAAGCAATTTGGCGATCGCTAAAACCATTACGCTTGACATCATACATTTGCTCTTTTGTCAACTGCTGTAAAGGAGTGCGTTTTAAGAACTTCTCAACTTCCAGAATTTGCTGTAATTTATCCAAAAACCAGGGATCTATGGCAGTTAGTTCGTAAATTTCCTCATTACTGATACCTAACAGCATTGCATGACGCAAAGCAAAAACTCTCTCTGGGTTAGGTGTACGTAACTGAGCGCGAATTTGTTCCCCACTGGGTAACTTTTCTGGTTTATCAGCACCCCATCCAGCGCGGCCAGTTTCCAAGGACCGCATAGCTTTTTGGAAAGACTCATTAAAAGTTCTTCCTATGGCCATTGCTTCCCCCACAGACTTCATTTGCGTAGTTAACACTGGATCAGAACCAGGAAACTTTTCAAACGCAAACCGGGGAATTTTTGTAACTACATAGTCAATAGTCGGTTCAAAAGAAGCGGGGGTTTTCTTAGTAATATCATTACTAATTTCATCCAAAGTGTAACCCACAGCTAACTTTGCGGCCATCTTTGCAATAGGAAAACCAGTTGCTTTAGAAGCTAACGCAGAACTGCGGGAAACACGAGGGTTCATTTCAATAACTACCACATCCCCATTTACTGGGTTCACCGCAAACTGAATATTAGAACCACCGGTTTCCACCCCTATTTCCCGGATAATTTTGATCGCCATATCCCGCAGACGTTGATATTCTTTATCTGTGAGAGTTTGGGCAGGGGCGACTGTGATAGAATCACCTGTATGAATCCCCATCGGATCGAAGTTTTCGATAGAACAGATAATGACAACGTTATCCGCAAGATCCCGCATCACTTCTAGTTCATATTCCTTCCAACCTAATAAAGACTGATCTATAAGAATTTGAGAAACAGGACTAGCATCAATACCAACCTGTGCCATCACTTCAAATTCTTCTTTATTGTAAGCAATACCGCCACCAGTACCGCCCATTGTGAAAGCAGGACGAATAATGAGAGGATAAGATCCTATCCGATCGGCGATCGCCTTAGCTTCTTCTAAGGTTGACGCTGTACCACTAGGACAAACATTCACCCCGATCTTATCCATCGCTTCGTTAAACAACTTGCGATCTTCAGCTTTTTCAATCGCTGGTAATTTCGCACCGATTAATTCGACGTTATACTTTTCTAAAGCCCCATTTTTTGCTAAAGCAACCGCAATATTTAAAGCAGTTTGTCCCCCCATAGTCGGTAAAAGAGCATCAGGACGTTCCTTAGCAATAACCTTTTCTACCATTTCCGGTGTTAGCGGTTCGATATAAGTGCGATCGGCCGTTTCTGGATCAGTCATAATAGTAGCCGGGTTAGAGTTTACCAGCACCACCTCAAAACCTTCTTCCCGTAAAGCTTTACAGGCTTGAGTACCAGAATAGTCAAACTCACAAGCTTGGCCAATGACAATAGGACCAGAACCTAACAGAAGAATTTTGTGGATATCTTGACGACGAGGCATAGTTGTTACTTTAGATCAGGAAAATACAAATCTTGACTATTTTAAGGGTCTTTACCCCTAGTCCTTATATTTATTATTAAGTTTTCTTAGTTCTTGTGATTAGGTAGATTTTTTAACAGTGTAGCCTAATTTTTCGGTTATCTTGAGTAATTTAACGCAGATACACGCAGATAAACGCAGATGTAAAAGAATAACTGAACAATTCTCTTTTCCAGATATTGTGTTTCGCGCAATCTCCGTCAGGAGATCCCGCAGGGTAGACGCAAATAAGCAAAGACGCAAAGGAAGAAACTCAAGACTCACCCAAAATACCTCTCAAACTCTCATTCTCTGCGTCCTCTGCGCCTCTGCGGTTCATTCTTCCATAACTTCTGCGTAAATCCTAAATAGTTTGCAGCTATTGTGAGATTTTTTCCTGAATATTTGCTTTGAGGATGAATGTTCATTTTATGATGATCCTATTTTTCAGATTATTTTTGAGAATTTATAGCTTCTGAGTTGATAAATTTTCCTGAAATTTATTTTCAATAACTGTTAAATATGATTTTTAACAATTTTTAGTGATGTTTTATTCGTAGGGGTAATTCATGAATTACCCCTACCTCCTTTCTGTTTTCCGTAAGTCCTGCTTGATCAGCAAATGACAAATATTTGCATTTTATATAATTAATAATAATTGCACTGATAAATACAAAAAATGACAGATAGGTAACTCATCTGTGGTTTTACCTAGCTGCCAATTTTTTATTTTCGGTTCTAATCTACTCTACTAAATTTTGCATCTATATAAATGCAGAAATTTAAGATGAGGTTAAATTTAGTTTGTGGTTCTTTGAACAAAACCTAATGTTAAACTATCCTTAGCTAAAAAATGTGCTAAATGATAAGCTCTTTCTTCTGTTTTTAGCAGGATTTGTTCATAGAGATATCTTGTCCCCCGATCTCCCAAACTCTCTGCCTGAGAGGCTAAACGGCGAATTAAGCTAATCATTGCTTGTTCTGCTACTAGGTCATTTTCTATCATCTTCCGGCAAGAAAATGTACCATCTGCTTCTGGTTCAAAACAGCATAATTCAGCTAATTTAGTAAAAGAAGCTACGGGAACACCACCCAAACCATTTAAACGTTCACCAATTTCATGGATGTGATCTTGTACTTCCTCGTAACTTTCCTTAAAAAACTCATGCAGTGAATAAAATTCTGCACCTTCAACTACAAAATGATGTTTCTGGTACTGTAGGTAAAGTGCTTGAAAACTAGCTAATGCAATATTAAATCCTTCAATTACTGGTTCGGTAACACTGCGATCTAGTAATACAGGGTTGTCATATACTTGACCAAAATTTTGAATCAAAGTTTGAGTATCAGACATGGTTCTCCTCGCTTTGTAGCAGTTGTTTTTTTCAACTACTGCTTTTTGTTATATCTTAACATTAAAAAATTTTCATGCCAGTCTGCTAAATATGACAGAATTTCTAATTTTTATCGCTGCAAGTATTCGTTTTCCTTTTATGTCTGGTGTTAACTATTAATTTCATCTCTGTTTGTTTGCTAATATCC
The DNA here is from genome assembly GCF_005402885.1 of Sphaerospermopsis reniformis. NCBI lineage: Bacteria > Bacillati > Cyanobacteriota > Cyanophyceae > Nostocales > Aphanizomenonaceae > Sphaerospermopsis > Sphaerospermopsis reniformis. The sequence goes on along the minus strand of NZ_BJCE01000060.1, from coordinate 15,372 downwards.
TTGACTTTATTTACACATTGTGCATAACACCCTTCGGGGTGTGGTGGTTCAAGTTTTATGAAAATTTTTTGCAAATTTAATGACAATAATTTGCACTTACGCTATTCTGGTTGATAAGGCTCAAGTCCAATAAACTCCCAGTCACAGGGGGTTATTCTGTTTTATTTACTGCCATTTTGTGGCACTTTGAGGGTAATTCACTTGAAATTCTCTAATTCACATAATTCACAATTAGGAACACAGCACGTTATTGATGTGAGTTGGTCAGAACGTTGGCAAGTTTATCAACGCTTAAATGAATTAGATATTCCTTGTCATTGTCAGAGTAACCAACCATTGCAGGTAGAAATTACTAACCCACAAATAGCTATCCAAGTTTGGAGTGTGGTGAGACAAGTTAAAGCTTCTCGTCAAGATTTAATTTGTCATTTAAAAGATTGTTTGCGTTTGCGTTATCAAGCCTTGTAATTTGTAATTATTTTCTGTTTTCCTTTTATCTGCTTTGTAGTTAGTTAATCTTGGGTGAACGAAAGATGAGTATCTATACTGGTGTAGAAGTATCAGAATTTTGCCTAGAAGGTAGATTTTTAGATTTTGTGATTAAAGATGGTTATAAGTTAAAAGGTTTATTATTAGCGACTTCTGACGGTGAATGTTATGTAAAGTTAGCCAAGCATTTACGGGTAGCTTTTGATTTGCGTTTACCTCGTGGTACTTGGTTACAGGTGGTAGGTACTAAAAAGTATGACGCTAAAAAAGAGGAAGTCACGTTAAAAGCTGAACGGGTAATGGCTGGGCGCTCTCAAGTAGAAATAATTGCGCCTAATTTAAATATGGAAAGAGTGTCTTTAGCACCGGAAACGAGTAAACCCAAACGAGCGAAAAAGCAAACTATCTTAATGTGTCAAAAATCTGATTGCATGAAACGCGGTGGTAAAGCGTTGTGTCAGGTGTTGGAGTCTGAGTTGAGCGATCGCGGTTTACAGGATACAGTTGATCTTAAAGGTACTGGTTGCATGAAAAATTGTAAGGCTGGACCTAATTTAGTCATGCCAGATAAAACCCGGTATACTAAAGTTCAACCTTCACAAGTTGCTATTTTGGTAGATAAGCATTTTGGTGAGGATGCGGAAATCAAATCTCCGCAGTTTATGGAAGTTTAATTATTTGTCTGAATCAGGATATCCAGGATTTCAGGATTTACAGGATGTGGGTTGGCATTAAAGATTCTAACAAGATTGTCCGCCCAATTACTGAATAAACCACCACTCACCACCATCTTATGCCAGAATAAGTACCAGTATTAGGCAGTGGTCAAAAATGGTGTTTTATCCTGGACAGGGGTTATTTGGGGGACGCTACATTATAGAACGGGAACTAGGCCAAGGGGGAATAGGTATCACCTATTTGGCTAAAAACCAACGTGGTGAACTGCGAGTAATAAAAACCCTGAGACAAGAAATTTTAAATCGTCCAGATTTGATACAACATCAAAATAAATTAAAACAGGATTTTCGTGATGAAGGTTTGAGACTAGCATTATGTCGTCATCCCCACATTGTTGAGGTGGAAAATGTCTTTGATGAAGCTAGTTTACCTTGCATGGCGATGGAATATATTAACGGTGAAGATTTAGGAAAAAGAATAACTGAAAAAGGGGCGTTATCAGAAGCAGAAGCACTGCTATATATTCAACAAATAGGTGACGCATTAACCGTAGTTCATGAAAAGGGTTTATTACATCGAGATTTAAAGCCCAATAATATTATGATTCGGGCTGGTAAACAAGAAGCAGTGTTAATTGATTTTGGTATTGCGAGACAATTTGTATCAGGAGAAATTCAACAACATACACAAAATCTTACCCCTGGTTATTCACCTCCTGAACAGTATTTACCAGATGCAGAAAGGGGAGAATATATTGATGTTTATGCCTTAGCTGCTACATTATACGCTTTGTTGACTGGACAGTTACCAATGCCAGCACCGGCTAGATTGCAAAATTTCACCTTAAAACCAGTTAAAGATTTTAATTTTGGTATCAGTGACAAAGTGAATGATGGCATTATGAAGGGAATGGCATTAAATTACAAATTCCGTCCTCAGTCAATTATAGAATGGTTGAATTTGTTATTTGATAATTTTCCTGTTTCTAGTTCTCCACAATTAGCAGAATATCTAGAGCATAGTCCTATTATTATTATCGGACCTAGACCTTCTGGAAAGATTACTTATTTAGCAACTTTAGCTTATTTGAACAATTTAGTAAAAACCAACTCATCATACTCAGTTGAATGCTTGTGTGAGAACAGTCAAGAGTTAGCTGAAGAAGCTAAATTCATTTTAGCCGAAGGAGAAATGTTGTCGCTTAGAGAGATATGGATAGCAGAAAGATATTATTCATTTTTAATTAAGATCAATAATAGCTTAAGGAAACTTAATCAAAATAACGTACAAGTTTCCTGTAGTTTTAATATGTATCCGGGATGCTTTTTCTCAGAATTAATCAGAAGTTATAAGTTGAGTGATAGTGATTATTATTGGAGTTATAAGTTGAGTGATAGTCATTGGTTCAATAGTTGTATAGAAAAATTAACCGAAACCAAATATCTAGCGTTAATCATTGATTCTACAGCTATAAATGATATTGAAATAGCTCACAGTCTCACAGTATTAGAAAGGATATTAAATTTAAAAATCTATCAAAATGATAAACCTCAATATCGCATAGCAGTAATGTTTTCTCATTTTGATCTACCTGAAGTATATCCTTACAAAAATAATCTGCATCAATTTGTGGATCTGAAATTTCCTCATACAAAATTAGCCTTACAAATTTGGAGTAATAATTGGAATTGTGCAGTTGCTTATTTTGCTTATTCTGCATTTGGGATGATAGGAGATACTTCACAAGCAAATTGTCAAGGTAGATATCAAGGTATTAAAAATCCTAAAATATGGAAACCATTTGGTTTAATAGCACCAATATACTGGTTATTAACTGGTAGATATGATCAAACATTATTGGAATTAGACCTATAGTTAACCCTGGAAAATCTCTCACAATAACATCCTGTAAATCCTCAAATCCTGTAAATCCTGATTCTGACAATCTAAAAATTTGCCAACCAGAAGGAATTTGAATAACTAGGAATTAAACTTTAGATTATTTTTTAAGTCAACAATAGATAAAATGAAAAAAAAATTATGAGTGTCAAGTTCCATCCCCATGCACAAGCACGATTAATTGAACGTGGTGCAACAGAGGAAGAAGTTATGGCTACAGTGGAAGGTGGTATAACTTTTACAGCCCAATATGATAGAACTGGATTTAGACGTAGTTTCCCTTTTAGTGCTGAATGGAATGGCAAATTTTATGCTATGAAGAAAGTGTAAGTAATTGCTGTTCAAGAAGGGGAAAACTGGTTAGTAATTACTGTTATCGTTAAATATTTTTAAAGGTACAAAAGCCATGAAAATTTCCTAAGATCCCAGATACAATATAGCTTACATCTATCTCAAAGAGAAAACTGGACAGGTAGAAACAATTCAAGTAAGTAAACAAATGAATGTAGATATTGCCCCAGATGGTACAATTTACGGTATTGAACTCCTCAACGCTAATCAACAATTAGGAACTTATGAACAAGGTAAATTGATTTTAGTTAATGAAGCATTAGGAGAATCTACAGAAATTAAGTTATTAATTTAATTTTGAGAAAAATATATGCAAAATCCAGCTTATAATTTAGGTGCTGCCCAATTTTCATATTCTAAATTAGGAATATTTTGAAAATGTTTGACATTTGCAGTAATTAAAACACATTGATTATGAATTGCTGATGCTGCAATAAGTAAGTCAATGGGAGTAATTAGCAAACCTCTCTGACGTAAATCCTGATAAATCACACTTCCAACATTGGCCGTATCTATATCAAAGGGTAAAATCTCACTATTCTGAGCAAGAATCTCAAATTGTCGTAAAATATTCTTTGCATCTCTATACAGCAGTCCACTTTTGATTTCATAGTATGTAATCACAGAAAAAGTTAGATAACTATAAAATTTTTGATATTCCCGAAGTTTTTGAACTACTTGTGTTTCACCTCGCAAAAAATATGAGATGATATTAGTATGTAACATCACTTTTTTCACAATTCAATTTCCCTTGATGAGTCTAGTAATCTTTGTTCTTCAATCTCATGTTCAAGCTGCTGTAACAATATAGATTCTTCTGAATTAGCAATACCAGCAAATTGCATAAAATCTATATTTTTATCCATATATTTGGGTTGCAGTAATTGTTGATTCTGAACTATTTTTTGAAAAATTATTTGAGCAATTTCATTTTGTTCTTGTTCTGGTAGCTGTGATACTAAAGCGAATGCTTGTTCTAAAAGCTGATTCATGGTTTTTGTGTATGTGTTCTTAATTAAGATTACCCTAGAAATAATAATTCAATATCTTATTTTATCAAAAATTATCACTCCTTAATTATAAAATAACAGTTTTCTATCTTCCTAAATCTCATCCTGATAGCGAAGCGTGGCGTTAGCCATAAATCCTCAAATCCCGGACATCATGATTCAGACAAATAAATCAATCCTGTACATACCCAAATCCCAAAAATCCTCACTCTGACAATTTACTCCCCTTTCAACTTCAAAGCTTCAGTAGTTGACATCCCCTCACTTTGCAAACCAAAATAAGATATGGCAGCAGCAGCTTCCCCACGAGTTACAGCTTTTTTCGGTTGAAAAAGAGTAGTATATCCAAAAACTCTCCTAATATTTGATTGTTCTGCATTTTGAAAGTCAGCTAAAATTGCTCTTAATGCTTTAGGATCAATTTTTTCTGTATCCTGAAAACCCCAAGTTTGTTTCACAGCTTCCAAATTAGCATTCGGTAAAGCTTGACGGGTATCTAAAGGAACTTTCCACATTAATAAATTTTCTCTGGTTAAAGGTGCATCAGGACGAAATAAAACTGCGGTTGTATCTCCTGATAAAATACTAGGAATTAATCCCGCTTCTGCTAATCCTTGAATAGTTGGAAAATCAGGATCTTTAGGTAAAACATCTCTAAAGACTGGTTGTGTATTTGTGGACGATAAACGAATTTTTTTCGCAGGATTATTAGCATACATGACATTATTTGCAGTTACTAACCAGCGTGCAAATTCTCTGCGAGTGATGATTTTATCAGGTGCAAATTGTTGAGCATTTGTAGGATTAGAATTGCTGTTATTGGAGTTTGATGCAATTGATAAAACTCCTAATCTACCTAAATCTTCAATCTGTTTCCGCCATTCTGGTGGTACTTTATTCAAATCAGTAAATTCTTGAGGTTGTGAATTTTCAATTGCTGTAATTTCTGTATTTGTTGGTTGATTAGAAACATCAACCCCTGGTGAAACTGGTCCAATAAATTGCGAATCTCCTGGTTGAGAATTTGTCCCAGAATTTGTCCCAGAATTTGTCCCAGAATTTGCAGTTACACTATTACTCTTATTAGATGTATATTCAATTGTTAATTCTGTAGCTGTTTGTGGTTGATTTGGTGTTGGATTTGTAACGGTTTTTGGGTTAATTGCTACTTTCAATAATAAATCATTCCGCTTGACTTCAAAAGTTCCTTCTGTATCGTCTTGTGGTTGTTGTAAAATTTGCCAATTCTGATTTTTAAACTCACTGCTGTAAAAGTTGGCAATCATATTACTAGGATCTGCACTTTGCCAACGAGCTACAATTCTATTTTCAGGTTTATTTTCTGAATTTGTTGAATTATCTGAATTATCTGAATTATCTGAATTATTATTTGCAGGTTGAATTTCTGCTAACTTAGCATTGGGATAAATAGGAATTTCTTGAGGAAAGTCAGCAGGTAATTCAACTTTAGGTGCAGTTGATATTTCTGGATTCTTGTTTTCACCAAAAACCGCAGTATTTGTTTGCAGTCTAGGATCTGCTGCTAAAGACTGTTCTAAATTTTTGGCAGTAGGACCATTAGCACAGGCTGTTAAGGTAGAAAGTAAAACAGCTATACTGAAAAAGATAACAGGATTTTTATAAAGCACCACAGGAAATCACAAATAGATATTTATTATCAATTTCTACATTAGCATTTCAGGGAACAGGGAACAGGGAACAGGGAGATAAATAACCTAATCACCAATCACCAGTCCCCAGTCCCCAATCACCAATCACCAATCACCAATCACCAATCACCAATCACATATTTTTCTAAATCATTTATTTGCGGTGCGGGTAACTGGTTGAGAACTCGCCAAAGAATAGTGTAGCTGCCATCAGGACGGCGACGCACGGCGCGAAAGGCTATGATAGTATCACTACTAGGCACTTCTGTTAATTGTTGCCTGATACGGCTATTTTGACGGCGTACGGGTTGACGTTCTGAGATGATTTCTGGGAGTTGAAATTGGAGCGATCGCACTAAATAAGTTTTATTTACTTCCGCTTTAGCACCACTCAAATAAATTTGCGACTGTTGCCAATTTTGATTTTTACCTGTAATAAACCGCCTTCTATCTACCTGTAAGGCTTTTAACTCTCTCGGTGGTTGGTAGTTGAGAAAAAAGTCCCGCGTTGATAGATCAAGAGTTTGTAGTCTACCATCCAATTTTTCTAAAGGTACATCACCTATATTAACGATAAAACCATAATCTATTCCTTGAGGGAATAACTGGAAGTTATCGTCAATCATTTTCAATGCTAAACTAGGAGTAAAATCTCCCTTACCCTCACCTACAGAGGGAAAAGGATAACGCTCAATAACACTTGGTTGTAATCGATTTTGGAGGGTATTCGGCCGACGACGGTAGGCTGAATCAGGTAAAACTCGAAAAATGCCCGTGTTAGGCAATTGCAAAAACTGAGTGTAGATTTGTTTTTCTTGGGAATCAATGTCGTAAGCAAAACGGTCTAGTGTCGCTGCGTCTTCCTGTGGATTGATAAATTTGATGTTGTCAGGAAATCTTTTTTGGGCTGCTTGCAAGATTTGATTGGCAGTTCTAAGAGTGCTGATAGCTTCCTCTGGTGGTGCGATCGCGGGCTGGATAGGCGGTTTATAGTTTAGCTATAGCTGTTTTTGCCGGGCTGCCAACCACTGGTAATGGGGAAGAAGTTAAATTTGGTTCTTTAGGAATAAAAGGTGTTGCAGGTTTACTAAGATCAGGACGCTGTACTGGTGCAATAGAAATCACCAGATCTGATTTTCTTTCTCCAGAAACCAAAGGTAACTTTCTCACTAACCCTAACTCACCCCGTCGAGACAACAGCCGATCTGTAACTGGGGATAATTTTAACAATTCCTGGTTGGCAGCATACAAAGAGCAGTAAATTTGTAATTGAGAATCAGTTAACTGCACAGTTAAATCAGACTGTTGAGACAAATCTCCTTTTGCGGTACACAAAGTTTTCGGACTTGGGTACTGACGTTTGAGAAAAGTTTCTACAGAATGGGTATAAACAGTTAATTGCCCCCTCACGGATCTCATTCTGTTGGGGTCTGAACTGCTCAGTGCTTGCTCAAGTCGAGCAATTAAATAAATCTGCTGTTGTACTAGCTGCATAGCTTTGGTATAAAATATATTTTCTCCTGCTACTGAATCAACACTTTGACTCAGGTCTAACTGAGACTTATATTCCAGAGCTAAGGCAAAACTGGGAGTAAAACCCAGCGTCAAAGACAGTGAAAGTCCCACAAAGATTTTTCTCATGTCAAAAATGCCAATCTGATGGGTGTATGAAAAATTTAAAATAGATATTAAATTGGAAGAAAACAACGACCATCGACAACCGTCAGTTTATTTTACTTTCTGTAAAGCGTCGCCAGGTTGTTACCAGTGCTGAAACAAGATTACATGCAAGTTTCCCAGGATCAGCCTATCTATTCTGAGGCTCCACTCCAGCTGTTGCTTTTTGTCGATGGACGACCAAAGTCCCGACAACAGGTACAGCGCATACGCTCTTATTTAAGAGAATTAGAAACAGAGTATAGTTTTGAACTACAAATTATTGATGTCGGCCAACAACCGTATCTAGCGGAACATTTTAAATTAGTAGCAACGCCGGCTTTAATTAAAATTCATCCAGAACCTCAACAGACTCTGGCGGGAAGCAATATTATAACCCAATTAAAAAACTGGTGGCCTCGCTGGCAAGTTGCTGTAGACGCTTTCTTAAAGTTACAGGAAGACTTACAAGAACTCAAAGATGAGAATGTGCGGGCAACATTACCCACATCTACCATACATTCTGTTGCTGTTTCTGCGGAGTTGATCAAGCTTTCAGATGAAATTTTTAACTTGAAGCAGGAAAAAGAGAAACTGCAAGAACAGTTACAATTTAAAGACCGGGTAATGGCAATGTTAGCCCATGACCTCCGTAATCCTTTAACTGCTGCTGCTATAGCTATAGAAACGCTTCAAAATAACTACAATTCTGAAAAGGGAGCATTTCACCGTTTAAAACCAGCTATGGCTGAACATTTTTTAAAACAAGCCCGTAATCAAACACGAATCATTGACCGGATGATAGCTGACTTGTTACAAGTGGGAAGGGGAAATGATAAAGAATTTAATATCATACCACAAAAAGTAGAATTAGGAAAACTTAGTTATGAAGTATTGGAAGAATTACGCGATCGCTATATTAGCAAAGCTCAAAAAATAGAAACAGATATCCCCAAAGATTTACCTTATGTATATGCCGATCCTGAGCGTATCCGTCAAGTTTTAGTAAATTTATTGGATAATGCTATTAAATATACACCCGAAGGAGGCATGATTAGTTTAGCCGGACTACACCGCACCACTCAAAAAGTACAGTTTAGTATTGGTGATACAGGTCCTGGTATTCCCCCAGAAAACCGCGATCGCATCTTTGAAAATCATTTCCGTCTGCAACGAGATGAAGGAACAGATGGTTATGGCATTGGTCTGGCTTTATGTCAACGTATTATTAGAGCGCATTATGGTCAAATTTGGGTAGATGCAAATCCTCATGGTGGTGCATGGTTTCATTTTACTTTACCAGTTTATCCATCATAGGTGATTGGTGACTGGTGACTCCTGACACACAATTTAATTAACCTTTATTTAGCAAATAAATTCATAAATGCCACATCCATTAATGTATGAAGAGGACAATTTTGTTGTTCTCGAAACTAACCAAGAAGAACAATTTTTGACGAAATCAGAATTACTAGAAAAGCTGGAAAATACTTTAAAACAACTGGCTTTTGATGACTTAACTCCTGATATCCAGAAATTTGATTCTGTCACAGAACAAGCACAATATTTAATTGATACCAGTTGTGAATTAGATGTAGGACCAGGAAAATATTTACAGTGGTATGCTGTGAGATTAGAAAAGTGACTGGTGACTGGTGACTGGTGACTGGTGACTGGGTAATCATTTTATTTTTCCCAATTACCAATTACCAATTACGAATTACCCATTACCCATTACCCATTACCCATTACCCATTAATTTTGAGTAGTAATTAATTCTAGTTCAATTCTATCTTCATCAGGTTGTGTAATTTTCACCTCAACATTAGGAGCAAAGTATTTAGTCATTTTCTCATGTTTTTGTAGCCAAATATCAAGAGGAATAAAAGGCGAATCAAATTCTAAAATCAAGGAATAAGCACCGTTAACTTCTATTTCTCTTAAACCAGTCACTACTGGACGTTCTTCATCGTTAGGATTCAAACCTAAGTATGTCAACGCCCGGTCTAAATGAGCTTCTTGTCCGTAGCAAAATCTAGTTATGTCAGTGCGGATTTTATTTTGAGTTACAGTAGCTTGTTGTTTTCTGAGTGCTAATACTGATTCTGTGGTAGGTTGGCTAAAGGGTATGGGCTTGAGTTCATTAGCTTTGAGTGCTAAACCTCCCAGCAAGAGAGGAAAGCCATAAAAAAAGCCCACCAAGTTGAGAGTCGCGTTATCAGCAGCATAAGCGACGAAACCGACAATGGTTAATATGCTACCCAAGGTTAAACCGAGTGTTCCCAAAGAAATTTTGCCCAGCATGATTTGAAATGTTGATCATTTCTTAACATCTTACCCAGATCCACGACTTCTTTGAGAAGTCAGGGATCTATTCTTGATTGATCAGCTTTAGCCGATTTTGCGTTAAGTTTAATGAAGAATAGGTAAAATAGGAATAAAACAATGGATCTACAAACACTTAAAGAACGAATTGCCTCAGTTCAAAGTAAACGTGAATACTTGCTGAGTCTTCTGGAACAACCAAATTTAGGCACTTTGAGAGTTGATGTAAATCAAGCTTTAGAAGAATTAGATGATTTAATTGATGAATTTAGACGCAATATTCCCGAATCAGAAACTAATTAATCTAAAATAAGCAAAATCAAAATATACGTCGGCAACCGTAATTTTCCGGTACAGCCGACAATCTTGATTTTCCTAAAAAAATCTTCACTAACCCATCACTGAATTGTTGATAGCACGCTGGCCTAGTTGTCTAACCAAAGCGATGAGTTCTGTTGTGGGTACATCTTTTTTGCAAACTTCATCAAAACTGGGCATTGCCTTTGTTTGTTGCAAGTGTGCATCATCTATTGATGAATAAGCCAGGATTTGAGTATTTGGAGATATAGATTTAATATAACCGGAAGCACGCCAACCATCCATAACTGGCATATGTAAATCTAGCACAATTACGTCAGGGTGGGAACTTTTGACCATTTCTATAGCTTCTTGACCATTACTAGCTAAACCTACAACTTGCATATTCTCTTGAGCAGAAAAAGCGAACTGTAGGGTTAAACGAGTTAGTTCATGATCATCAACCAATAGAACGCGCAAGGAAAAAGACTCACAGGACAACATTACCATTCCCGGAAACTGAAAATTATATACAAGAGTATCTATAGTGTATGGGAGTAAGTGCCTGTCTTAACTCTATCCTACGGATGAATAACGGGTGTTTGTGTATAAAGAAATGATGAAGTTTTGAGGCAGGAGTCAGGAGGCAGAAGAAGCAGGGGGGCGGGGGTCCTCACAAGGGTAGGTATTTTACATTGTCGTGAGGGCAAGACTTGGGGGACAAGGAAGGATAGTGGACAAGGGAGGAAAACCGTACAAAATCATATTATCTTGGTAACAAAAAGACTATTGTGCGGAGAAAATCTTCCTTGTCTACTTTCCCTCCTTGTCTTCCTAGTCCTGCCTCAACAGATAATATTAAAAACCTACCCCTGTGAGGGGCGGGGGGCGGGGTGCAGGGGAGAGGTATTTTCCCCCTTGCTCCCTGCTAGAAAGCTCCTTGTCCTCTTCATTTCCCCAGTCCCCAGTCCCCAGTCCCCAGTCCCCAGTCCCTGTTTATGTGGTGTGTGTAGAACGTAAAGCCATAGACATGAGAATTTTTTGAGAATTAGCTTCTTGAGAATCATCATAGGGTCGTCTTTGGATATAAGTACCATCAGCTTGTAAATCCCAAGCTTGACGATTATCTGCTAACATAATTCCCAGAATTTCTTGCAAATCTTTAGCAATTTCTGGATCTCTAATAGGTGTGATGACTTCGACTCGACGATCTAAATTACGACGCATCCAGTCAGCACTGCCGATATATATTTCTTCTTGATTATTGTTGTAGAAGTAAAAAATGCGGGAGTGTTCTAAAAAGCGACCGATAATGCTGATAATGCGAATATTTTCACTGATGTCTTTGAGTCCTGGACGCAAGCAACATATACCCCGGACTATCAAATCAATTTGTACGCCAGCACGGGAAGCATTGTATAGGGCAGTAATAATTTCCGGATCGACGAGGGAATTCATTTTAGCAACAATGCGCCCGGAAAATCCATTTTGGACATTTTCCATTTCTCGGTTAATTAGTTCGAGAAAGCGATCGCGCATATTCACAGGTGCAACTAATATTTCTCGATAGGTTTTTTGGCGAGAATATCCTGTTAAGAAGTTAAACACATCTGTTAAATCAGCGCCCAATTCTTCCCGACAACTCAACAAACCCAAATCTGTATATAGTCGTGCTGTTTTTGGGTTGTAATTTCCTGTCCCAATATGTACATAACGACGCATCCGATCTTTTTCTCGGCGCACTACCATGACAATTTTGCTATGGGTTTTTAGACCGACTAAACCATAAACAACGTGAACACCAACTCTTTCTAAACGTCTAGCCCAGTAAATATTATTTTCCTCATCAAACCGAGCTTTTAATTCTACTAATACAGAAACTTGTTTACCATTTTCTGCGGCGGCAATTAAAGCATTAACAATAGGTGAATCCCCGGAAGTCCGGTAAAGCGTCATTTTGATAGCTAATACTTGAGGGTCCCAGGCAGCGTGGGTAATAAAACGCTCCACTGTGCCGGAAAATGATTGATAGGGATGATGTACCAGTAAGTCTTTTTCCCGAATTACAGCAAAAAAATCTTTTCCTTCTTCTACGTCTAATACATCTGGGTCTATACTGGGTTCTCTGAGGCGTTGCAAGCGGGAAGGAACAACGGACTGACGTGGGGGATCTTTCAGTTCTGGCAATGGTAAAGCCATAAAATACATCAAGTCTCGTAGTCCCAATAGACCATCTACGGCATAAACGTCATTTTCGCTTAATTCCAAATCTTGCAATAACCGAGAACGTAAAACTTCTGGTGTTTGGGATTGAATTTCTAGCCTAACTGGTGTTCCCCCCATACGACGTTTACGCAATTCTTGTTCAATAGCTAATAATAAATCATCGGCTTCGTCTTCTTCGAGTTCTAGATCAGCATCCCGTGTAATGCGGAAGGGGTGATATTCCTGAATATTCATCCCTGGAAACAGATGTTCTAGATTGTGAGCGATCGCCTGTTCCAATGGTACACCGATCCAGTTAGCGGTTTTTCCGTTGTTGTCAATTCCTAACTCTGATGGTAAAGGTATAAATCGCGGTAAAACATTAGGAACTTTAACTCTGGCAAAAAATTCTTCTTCTGTTTCTGGGTTTTTCACCACCACAGCTAAATTTAAGCTGAGATTAGAAATGTAGGGAAAAGGATGACTAGGATCAACTGCTAAAGGAGTCAGTACGGGAAAGATTTGTTCTTTAAAGTAGTTATCTAAATAATTTCGCTGTTTTTCATTCATTTCTATATATTTCAGAATATGAATACCATGATTGGCTAACAGCGGTTGTAAAACTTGTTCAAATTGTTCGTTCTGTTTTTTCACCAACGGGTTCAGGTGCAACCTAATTTCATCTAGTTGTTGTTCGGGTGTCCGTCCATCAGGAGTTAAGGAGTTTACTTTAGCGTCTACCTGTTGCTTTAAGGCTGCAACTCGCACCATAAAGAACTCATCTAAGTTAGAACTAAAAATAGCCAAAAATTTCAACCGTTCCAGTAGTGGGGTGCGTTGATCACAAGCCTCGTGTAATACTCTACTATTAAACTCTAACCAGCTTAATTCGCGGTTGATATAGTATTTTGAATCATTCAGGTTAATGCTAGGGGCAGTCTTTTTAGATTTTGGCATAATTAATTACGGGCTAGTAGATGTCACGCAGAAGGCACGAGGTAAGAGGTAAGAGTTAATATTTAGATGTAGTAGTTAATTAATCTAACTAATATATTAATTTTTGGTTAAGAGATATTTAAAAATGGGGAAATATAGAAGTTGTAAGTTGGACGAAAACAAACTGTTCTATTCCCTATTCCCTATTCCCTATTCCCTAGTGTAATGTTTCAAGCTACTCGTCGCCGTCTTGCTCTTTGGTACACTGCTGTTACTGCTATCTTACTACTCTTGTTTGCCACTGGGGTATATTTATATGTCCGCAGCACTCTGATAGAAAGAATTGATGATACCCTAAATCATGTGGTGGAAGTGGTAGAGCGTTCTTTAGTCATTGAACCCGTTAATGTACAACCTGATGAACTCCGTGTCAATGTAGAAGCGAGTTTTCGGAATAATGCTGATACAGCGGAAGATGATCATATTGACCTAGAATGGTTTAGTCCCACTGGTGAATTACGGTGGTCAACTTTTTCCGAAGCTTTAAATATTCCTATTCATAGTAATACGGGTGAAACTGTGCGTGTAGTGGGGATGGGGGGATGGGGAGACTCAGAACTGTTATTGCGACAAGTTACCCATCGGGTAGAGGTGGGAAGACAGGTTTTAGGTTATCTGCGTGTGAGTCATCCTTGGTTTGAAGTGACTAAACCCAGTCGTCAGTTAATTTTTGATTTGGGTTTGGGTACTGGGTTGATGGTGCTTTCGGTAGCTGCTAGTGGTTGGTTTTTGTCTGGTAAAGCGATGGAACCTGTGGGGGAGTCTTACCAACGGTTAAAACAATTTACAGCTGATGCTTCCCATGAACTCAGAAGTCCGATCGCTTTAATTCAAACTAATGTACAAGTGGCGTTGGCTGATTTAGACTTAGAATCTAGTAGTATTTCTCATTATCGTCAACAGTTAAAATTAGTAGAAAGATTAACTCAGCGTTTGGGTAGGTTGGTGAATGATTTATTATTTCTTGCACGACAAGATAGTGGTATTGGTGCAGTTTTATTTTCACCTTGTCCTGTGGATGCTTTGTTAATAGAAGTGGTGGAAGAACAACAACTTTTAGCTACAGACAAGGAAATTTATCTAACTTTGAATTTAGTTGATCCGCCAGGGGAAATTGACCCAGAATTACAGGAAAATTGGTTTACTGTGATGGGTAACTGGGATGAACTGGTAAGGTTATTTACAAATTTAATTGGTAATGCTTTGCAATATACTCCAACTCAAGGAAAGGTACAGGTGGAGTTAGGGCGAGTTGCGGGAATGCTTTATGGTTTTACTTGTTTACAAATTAAAATCAGTGATACGGGAATTGGTATTCCTAGTGAGTCTTTACCACGATTGTTTGATAGATTTTATCGTGTAGATCCAGCGCGTTCTCATCAAAGTCGGGAAATAAGGGAAAATAGCACTGGTTCAGGTTTGGGTTTAGCGATCGCTCAAGCTATTGTGGAACATCATCAAGGACAAATTCAAGTGGAAAGTGTTGTTGGTAAAGGTACTACTTTTATTGTCACTTTACCCATCTCTCTGGAGTATTAAATATAATTCAGTAGGGGCAAACCCCCTGTGGTTGCCCTCAAGAGTCGGTAGAAGTCGGGGATCTGGATATTAGGTATAACATTTTTTACGGTTGAGTTACTTATTTATGCAACATTTGTTTCTTGTGATAGATGAAGAAAGCTAGTTGCATAATTTAATATGAGAATAGCATTTACCAAGCTAGTGAGGTACAAAGTTTTTTATGTTAGGGAATTGGGAATTGGGAATTGGGAATTGAGAATTGAGAACAGTAAATA
>NZ_BJCE01000059.1:0-25236 GCF_005402885.1 Sphaerospermopsis reniformis | reverse complement strand
CGCTTAGGTTGGTGAGTTGTTTAATCGCATCAGGCAAGGTTGTCAGTTGATTGTGACTGAGGTCAAGCCAGCTGAGGTTGGTGAGTTGTTTAATCGCATCAGGCAAGGTTGTCAGTTGATTGTGACTGAGGTCAAGCTCGCTGAGGTTGGTGAGTTGTTTAATCGCATCAGGCAGATTTTTTAAGCCTTTGCCAGAAAGGTCTAATGTAATTACTTTGTTTCTGGCAGCTTGTTGAATAATTTGCAGCAGTTTTTGATCAGTCATCGCTAGGGAAGCAGGGAAAAGAAAAAAGATTGATTATGAATTATTTTCCCTTAAAAACAAAGATTATCAAAGTCAGAACTTGAAACTTCATCCTCTCAAATACATTACATAGTCAACAAGCGGTAAAATTAACAATCCAACCCAACATTGCATCTATAGCCCATGTATTGCGACTACCTGGTACAAATCCTTACTGCCCGCGTTTACGATGTAGCCCAAGAAACACCACTGGAATATGCCCCCAACCTCTCCCACCGTATCAACAACAAACTCCTACTCAAGCGGGAAGATATGCAGTCTGTCTTCTCCTTTAAACTGCGGGGTGCCTATAACAAAATGGCCAACCTACCCCCAGACTTACTCAAACAAGGTGTAATTGCTGCATCTGCGGGAAACCACGCCCAAGGTGTAGCCTTATCTGCCAGTCGCTTAGGTACAAAAGCTATTATTGTTATGCCCGTCACCACTCCCCAAGTAAAAATTAACGCCGTCAAAGCACGGGGGGGAGAGGTGGTTTTATATGGAAATACCTATGATGACGCTTACGCCCACGCCCGTCAATTAGAAGCGGAAAAAGGGTTAACCTTTATACATCCCTTTGATGATCCTGATGTCATTGCTGGCCAGGGAACTATTGGTATGGAAATTTTACGCCAATATCAACAACCTATCCATGCAATTTTTGTCGCTATTGGCGGTGGTGGTTTAATTGCGGGTATTGCAGCTTACGTTAAACGTTTGCGTCCCGAAATCAAAATTATCGGTGTCGAACCAGTAGACGCTGATGCTATGTCTCAATCTCTTAAAGCCGGTCATCGGGTACGCTTATCTCAGGTGGGTTTGTTTGCTGATGGGGTAGCAGTGCGGGAAGTGGGAGAGGAAACCTTCCGCTTGTGTCAGGAATATGTAGATGAAATTATTTTGGTGGATACCGATGCTACCTGTGCAGCGATAAAAGATGTTTTTGAAGATACCCGTTCTATTTTAGAACCTGCGGGAGCATTAGCTGTAGCTGCTGCTAAAGTCTATGCAGAACGAGAACAAATACAAGGAAAAAACTTAGTTGCCGTCGCTTGCGGTGCTAACATGAACTTTGACCGCTTGCGGTTTGTGGCAGAAAGGGCAGAATTTGGAGAACGTCGAGAAGCGATTTTTGCGGTGAATATTCCTGAAAAACCGGGAAGTCTGCGTCAGTTTTGTGAATGTTTAGGCGATCGCAATTTAACAGAATTTAATTATCGCATTGCCGATACCAAAGAAGCGCATATTTTTGTCGGTGTGCAAATTGAAAACCGCGCCGATGCTGCGAAAATTGTAGAAAAGTTTGAAAATAACGGTTTAAAAACAATTGATTTAACCGATGATGAATTAACAAAATTGCATTTACGGCACATGGTAGGGGGACATTCTCAACTTGCTGATCATGAATTATTATATCGGTTTGAATTTCCTGAACGTCCTGGGGCGTTAATGAAATTTGTGGGTTCTATGTCTCCTGATTGGAATATTAGCTTATTTCATTATCGCAATAATGGGGCAGATTATGGACGAATTGTGGTAGGAATGCAAGTTCCACCCCATGAAATGAATCAATGGCAGGAGTTTCTTGATTCTTTGGGTTATCGTTATTGGGATGAAAGTCAAAATCCTGCTTATCAGTTGTTTTTGGGTTAGTTTATTTTATATATCACGCAAAGACGCAAAGACGCAAAGGAAGAAAGGAAGTAATAAGAAAAGTCTTGTGGGGTGGGCATCTTGCCCGCCATTTTTTACTTTTTATTTACCTGAATTAACAATTTTAATTTTAACCATCCTACAGCAGTTTTCATGTCTTTAGACCACAGTAAGGGCGAAGCATTCGGATGATAGTCTTAGGTAAAAACCGATAATTAATTGTCCGAATGCTGATGCTTCCAGCACGCTTCGCGAACGCCCCTACATTGTTGACGCGAAACCTCAATCAAAATGTGGTTTATTTACCTGAAAATAGCTGTAAAACAATAAAAGTGAGTAAACGAATAGTTTTCAGATTTTGCACAAATACTTAAAATTTTAATGAAACAATTGTCAATTATCAATTATCAATTGATAAAAAAGGCTTGGTTTTTTTACCAAACCTTGTTTTACAGAAGTGAAAGACTCTATTGAATTTAAGCATTTATGAACTTTATAGTTTATCTATCCTCAGAGTTAATTTATATTTTTTATCCATAGATGAATGGGGATGATCCTAAATGTGTACATTTATTTTTATTTTAACCGCAAAGGACGCAAAGTACGCAAAGGTAAGACTTTTTTAGAGAGTTTTTCGTTTTGTTACGGTGATGTTTTATCAATTGGGATTTTTGGTATAAACGCAGATATTTTAAATTTTTTCTTTCATTTGCGTCTATCTGTGCTAAATTATCCCTGCATTTTATCCACCCAATTTAAACACAACTCCCGAAAATGTTCACCCCTAACTTCAAAATTTGGATATTGATCAAAACTTGCACAGGCTGGAGATAATAACACTACTGACGCTTGGTATTTTTTCGCTAATTCTGCGGATCTGGGAATAGCTTTATCCATTGTTTCCACAATTTCAAAGTTATTATATCCCACTTCTTGTAATCTTTGAGCAAAGGCATTTGCAGCACTACCAATGAGTAAAACAGCAGCAGCTTTATCTTGTATTTTCTTTAACCAAGCTGTATCATCTCCGTCTTTTGCTTCACCACCAGCTATTAAAATCACTGGACTTTTTACCGATGCTAAACCTACTTCTGCTGCATCATAATTTGTAGCTTTACTATCATTAATAAAGTCAATTCCTGACCATGTACAAATATGTTCTAAACGATGGGGAACACCAGGAAATTCACTCACAGCGCGACAAATTGCTGCAATTTCTATTCCTGCTAATCTCGCTGCACCAACGGACATTAATAGATTTTGTTGGTTGTGTTCTCCTACCATTCGCAAAGCAGAAACTTCAACAATTTTCTGAGGTTCAGAAGTTGCAGATAATTTTTCTATTACCCAGCCATTTTCTATATAAAAACCTTTTTCACCTATTAAAAATTCTGCCCCTTTAACACTTGTCCAATAAGCATCAGACCACTGATTTAAACTTGCTTTGTTTAAATAAACATCGTCTCCGTTAAATATTTGTAACTGGGAATTATTTAACAGTTTGGCTTTAATATTGTAGTAATTTTCTAAGGTTTTATGACGGGCTAAATGATCCGGTGTGAAGGTTGTCCAAATACCAATTTTCGGTGCAAGCGTCACAGAAGATTCTATTTGATAACTACTTAATTCACCTATAATCCAATCTACAGAATTTTGGATTTTACTTTCTGTTCCCTGTTCCCTGCGATGCACTGAGCTTGTCGAAGTGTTCCCTGTTCCCTTTAAAGCTACTTCACAAGCAGCATAACCGATGTTACCACAAGCAGGGGCGTTAAAACCGGCAGCTTGAAAAATGGCAGCAGTTAACGCGGTGGTTGTGGTTTTCCCATTTGTACCAGTTATTGCTACCCAGGGAATATTTTGCAAATGTCTCCATGCGAGTTCCATTTCCCCAATGGTTTCTATTCCTAACTCTCGCGCTTTTAACAAGATCGGAATATCCCAAGGTACACCAGGACTCACTACTATTAATTTAGGCGATGTGTTGGCTAAATTTAAACTTTCAAAATCTGGAGTGTGTCCTAATTTGACGGTAATTTGTTCTTGAGCAAGTTGTTGTTGTTGTTCCAGGAGGTTTGGGGAGGTATTGCGATCGCAAAGTTCCACCTCCCATCCTTCCTGTTTCAACAATCTTGCCGCAGCAATACCGGACTTTCCCAATCCTATCACAATAGCTTCTGGCATAGACTGTTTAGCATCATCCCTGGTTAAGCTATCCTATACTAGCGTTAATTGGCAAAAATTACACCTCTTTTTGTTGATTTTTGCTACAAATTTTTCACAATCGCGCCAAAATCAGCTAATACACGGCTATGATTTCGCAATAAACCCAGCAAATTTAACCGATTTCTCTTAATATTTACATCTGGGTCCATGACTAACACGCTATCTTCACCATCAAAGAATTTACTCACGGTGGGAGCAATTTTTTCTAATGCTGCTATTAACAGTTGATAGTTGCGTGTTTGCTGTGCGGTTTGGGTTTGGGGTACTAATTCTACTAGGGCGTTGTAGAATGCTGATTCAGATGATTTTTGGAATAATTGGGGATTAATTAATGTTTTTGGTTCTAACTGCTGAAAATCTAAATCACCTTGTGCAGCGAGTCTAGTAGAACGGTTAATGGTTTCATAGATTTTTTCTAATGTACCATCTTTGCGGATTTGTTGTAAGTAAATTGCGCGATCGCGTACATCCAATAAATCCTGTAATGCACGTTCTGTATATTCTTGATCATCTCCCAATACCGCATTTACCAAGTCATAATCTATCTGTTTTTCTTCTTGTAATAAAGTCCGAATCCTTTGTAGGAAAAATTCCCGTAATGTGGATATTAAAGATTTGGCATCTTTATTAAATGCAGATGCAAAATTTGTCGCTATCTGTTCTAATAGCTTCTCTAAATTTATCTGCAAATTAGAAAACCACGTAATATTAATGATCGCATTTGCAGCGCGACGTAATGCAAAGGGATCGGATGAACCTGAAGGAATTAAACCCAAACCAAAGATACTAATTAATGTATCTAGTCTATCAGCTATTCCTACTATTTGCCCGGTTAATGTTTCCGGTAGAATGTCATCAGCATTTCTGGGTAAATAATGTTCAAAAATTGCTTTTCCTACTTCTGCATCTTCACCACTAGCTAAGGCGTATTTTTCCCCCATAATACCTTGTAGTTCAGGAAATTCATACACCATTTGGGTGACTAAATCCGCTTTACATAATAAAGCTGCCCTTTGAATTTTATGACTTTGATTTTCTGCTAATTGCAATTGTTGAGAAATGAGATTTGCTATGTTTACAACTCTCTCAACTTTGCCCCTAACTGAACCTAAATCTTCTTGAAATGTAACTGTTTCTAATTGCGGTAAAAAGCTTTCTAAAGGTTTCGCTAAATCAGCTTCATAGAAAAATCTCCCATCTGCTAAACGCGCCCTAATTACTCTTTCATTACCAACAGCAATGATATCTGATTTTACAGGATCGCCGTTAGAAACGGTGACGAATTTAGGTAATAATTCCTGATTTTCCGCTGTCTTAAATACCGGAAAATAACGCTGGTGCGTTACCATGACTGTGGTAGAAACTTCTGTAGGTAATTTGAGAAATTCATCCTCAAATTTACCAACTACCGCACTCGGATATTCTACTAAATTCGTCGTTTCTTCTAATAAGTCTGGGTAAATTTCTGTAAAACCGCCTAATTTTTGCACTGCAGTTTTGACTTGTTCAACAATGATTTTTTCCCGTTCTTCTGGGGAAACAATCACATAACCAGAACGCAAGGTATTTACATATTCTGTTGCGTGGGAAATGCTGACAGGTTCGGGATGTAAAACGCGATGGGTTGGAGAAATGCGATCGCTTTTAACTATCTTTTCACCGTTCTGCAATTCTAAGGGTAAAATATCCCCATCTAATAAAGCAACTAACCAGCGAATAGGACGGGAAAACCTACCGTCACCGCTTCCCCACCGCATTAACCGCTTTCCTTCCAAATTCCAAACCCATTGGGGAACGAGTTCTGTTAATATTTCTGCTACTGGTCGTCCTGCTGTCTTTTTATTAACAAAAACAAAGTCGCCTTTATCCGTAGAACGCACTTCTAAAGCTGACAGTTCCACACCTTGTTTTTTAGCGAAACCTTCTGCTGCTTTTGTAGGTTGACCATCTTTAAATGCGGCTTGTGCAGGTGGTCCTTTAATTTCTTCTTCTTTGTCTGGTTGTTGGGATGGTAAACCGGTGATGAGAACTGCTAACCGTCGGGGAGTTCCAAAAACTTCCACCGTTTCCGCTTTGAGACTATTAGCTTCTAGAGTTTGAGGAATACGCGATCGCCATTGTGCGATCGCACCACTCAGAAAGCTTGCGGGTAGTTCTTCTGTACCAACTTCTAATAAAAACGCAGTCATAAGTTCACTAATGTTGATCAGTCAATTCCATCAGTTTACCCTGTGATCAGGCTGTGGTGAACAAGATGTGTAACTTCTCTGAGCAGATAGTTATCAATGCAACCTCCTCTAAGATACAAGGTTGGGTTAAGGGATAGCGTAATCCAACAAAATTCCGTAAGTTTTGGTTTGTAAATGTTGGGTTTCGTTCCTCAATCCAACCTACATGATTTAATTTTTTTAACTTACTGGAGTCAAAAACAATTTAGCCTCTGCTAATCTCCTCCTTCTTAACCCTGCTTCCACTGAACTACCAGGGTTTCTATATTTAACAAAAGTCTCTTCAATTTCATCCCATTGTTGATTCTTTAAAACTCTGGTCATACTCTCAAAATTATTTGCACCATAGAAATTAGCACCTAAATTATAACTAAAACTCAATAAAGCACCCTGTTGGTTAACATTCAACACATCCCATACAGGAATTTTCTCTAAAGTTGGCAGATAGCTATTTTCTAACTGCAACATTAACAACTCTTCCGCTTCTACTTTAGTAATTGTTTCACCTAATTTCCACTCACCACCATTTTTCTTGCGAGTCGTTCCCCAACCAATAGTAATTGGTTTACCACCAGTTAAAGGATCAGGATAAGCCTTCAAATACAAACCTTCAAATTCTTTAATCAGCGCCACCCCTGGTAAAGGTAGTTTACCAGTTGCACCACCATAAAGAACTAAACTCGCCTTCTCTAAATCATTTAAAGCATTGTTTAAAACCGTCTGAGTGCCTATTCCCACCACCCCATCAGCTTCAAGTTTTTTTGCTGTTTGAAACTGTTTCACTGCTACTACAGTCTTATTCCCAAAATTACCATCTATAATGCCAGGATCAAAGTTGAGAATTTTTAATATTTGTTGCAACTGCTCAACTTTTGCCCCTTCAGATCCTAATTTAAGGATTTCATTAGAATTGAGAATTAATTTGGTTGTCATAACGTTATACTGATATACTGGTATACTGGGAGATAGTTGGAAAATCAACTTACTATTCCCTCATTATCCACCAAAGGATAGATTTTTATGGTTAAAAAAAGGTAAATCTTTTTAAAGATTCATTACTGAAAAGAAAACTCTGATTTTACGTTCCACTGTCTGCCGTCATGGAGTAGCAAGGTCAGATGAGATGCGGTAAATTCAAAATATACCTGACGTTCTTGAAAGTCATTCCAAGCAGCAGGAAAATGATGTTTTTTTAAATCTCTCCTGGCTACGGTAAGATGGGGTGTAAAAGAGTGATTTTTCCCATCTTTACCGATGATTCCCAAACTACTTTCTATATCATTCATTAAATCTAATTGTAACTTTAAAAGTGCTTGACTTTTTACTACATTCATGTATATAACACGAGGAGAAAAAGCCGCAAAACCATCAAGTGTAATGGGTAAGTAATTCTGCTTTTTGGCGAAAGTTTCCATAAAGGTTTCTAAAATTGATATTTCCTTTTTTTCCCACATAAAAGGAGGCTGTAGAGTGATATGTGGAGGGGAATTTTGAGCGCCGCGACTACCATAATTATTAACAAAATGTTGTTTAATTTCGTTAGCGTAATCTTGAATATGTTGGGGTGGAAGTATAGCAATAAAAAAGCGATTCATAATTTTAGAAGTCAGGAGTCAGGAGGAAGTTAATAACCCAATTACCTATTACCCATTATCAATTATCAATTATCAATTATCAATTACCAATCACCAATATGATAATTTAAGAAAAATCTAAACTACCTAATTATTATGCCTTGGTTTGTCAAAATTGAAGCAGGTTTAGTGGATAAGCCCACCTTTGATCAATATGTACCAGCCCATACAGCTTACGTCAAAGCATTGATGGATAAAGGACATAAAGCTAAAACGGGATATTGGGCGCAAAGGGGAGGGGGGATGATGTTATTTGAGGCGGCTTCAATGGATGAAGCGCAGGCCATCGTGGCTGCTGATCCCTTAGTAGTCAACGGTTGTGTGAGTTATCAGCTTTACGAATGGAAAATTGTTGTGGAATGATGCACATTTTTAGAAATTTGATGTTATGATTATTTCAGACCTGGATCTATGCGATCTCAACGCCCAAACTTTGTCAGGACCGGAAGGTAGCAGCAATACGGGATGCTTGCGATAGGCGTAGTCTCCGGGTCGCCCTATTTTTAGGAGTGCTTTGCAGCAATGCCTGGTTTTGGAGATATTGTACAAAAAGCTTTTTACCTGGGTGTAGGCTTGGCTTCTTACGCAGGCGAAAAAGCAGGGGGGAAATTAGCGGAACTGCGATCGCAAGTCCAAAAACTGGCTGACGAGATGGTAGCCAAGGGTGAAATGAACACAGAAGAAGCTCGTCGTTTCGTAGAAGATATGATGAGACAAGCCCAACAACCCCAGACACCTGGTGAAACCACAGAAAAAACAGAAGCTTCTGAACCCCGTCGCATCGAAATAATAGGGGAAGATGAAGAACCGACTGTTAAACAAACTCCCAAAGAAAACGTGGATCACCTGCGTCAACAAGTGCTAGACCTGAAAAAACAATTAGAACAGCTTAAACTCGATCAGTAAAAACTAATTTTTCACCCTGAACATCAGTAAAAATGGTAATTTGGGGGATGGCGCTAAATCTAACACTGGTTTGATTTGCATTGATGGCTATATTCTAGTTATTATCGCACTTACAACCGAGAACCCGGAAGCGTCCTGTTTGTAGCCAGTAACACAGTTAAGCTTATGGAACCGTGGCAAAAAGACTTAGTTGATATCATCGAAACTGTGACTGATGAAGTCGAAAACTTCTTCCAAGGAATTAATGACATGGTAGATGCTTTTTTTGAGCTAACGGAAGAAATTACCTTCGAGGTGCAGAATAACATTGCTGCGGAAATTGACCAGTATTTACAGGAATTAGCAGAACCGCTGATGGAAGTATACTGGGAACTGGAAGACGTGGTAGCAGATGTAGATCCAGGTTTTCCATATCAAGTGGAAGCGACAGCGGAAAAAAATCCTGCTTGTATAGGTTGCAGCAATTATCATGGTCAAGCTTATGGTGGTAATTTGTTAGTTTGCGCTATGCACCCTCATGGTTGGGATGACGAAAATTGCCCAGACTGGGAAAAGAGCAGCAGTGAATTTTAAGCGTGAAACAGGTGTTGTCAATGTTAAATTATTATTAGTATTCATGAATCTCTGCATTTTTCTAGAATAATTTCCAGAATCATTTTATGAGTAATTCCTTGTCTGAGACTGTACCCCCAAGCAAACCAGAAATGAAATATGGTGAACGTGAGATTGAAGAAGGAAAACTAATTACCTTTCCCAATCCGCGTATAGGTAGAGAATATAATATTGATATTACTTTGCCTGAATTTACCTGTAAATGTCCCTTTTCCGGTTATCCTGACTTTGCGACTATTTACATTTCCTACGTACCAGATGAAAAGGTAGTAGAATTAAAAGCTTTAAAACTGTATATTAACAGTTACCGCGATCGCTATATTTCCCACGAAGAAACAGCAAATCAAATTTTAGATGATGTAGTTGCAGCTTGTGATCCTTTGAAAATGACAGTCAAAGCTGATTTTACTCCCCGTGGAAATGTGCATACAGTTGTGGAAGTAAAGCATAAAAAACGCAAATAATCAGGTATGTAATCTTTACTATCCTTACCTGATATTGTAATTCTTCCAGGATATCATGGATGAGTCCAGTTAGTGTGACTTCCTTTACCTGGACGTTCTGTGAAACCTGCTTTTTTGAGCATTTTCTTTAATTCCCTAATTTTATTAGGCATAATTAACCTGATTAATTTTTGAGAGACTTCTTACCCATTAACTTATTAACAAATGCCAAAATATGACCAGAAATAGACCTAATAAAACGGTAAATTTTACGGACTTTATTTAACAAAGGATGAGGAACTCGTAACCGCAAAGGATAAAAAATAGGTAGATATATCAAATAATAAGCTCTTTTTAAATCATCCCATTTTGAGCATTTTTCCTGTTGCAGAAAATCAGAAATATCCACCACCAAACCCCTACCCTCAAACATCATCACATTTTTACCATGTACATCATGGGGGTAAAGTCCGCGAGTGCGAGCATAGTCCAAAGCATAATCAATATCTTTAATTACCTTGGGAGGAATACGCAAACCCCGGTGTAAACAGTCATAAAGAGTAACACCAAATAATCTTTTCAAAACCAACAAACCATCATGAGCATAAAAACACTCAGAAAAAGCAGGATGAGAACCAAGACGCTGGTAGACCTCCAATTCTTCCTCAAACCCAGGACGACCAGGTGCGTACATTTTCACCACCACATCAGGATATTCAGGATGAACAACCACCGCTGCATAGTTTCCTGTACCCAACAACTCCCAGGGAGAGGGGATAGCGCGTACTTCTATCGGGTTGTGGGGATGGACACTTTCAATCACGAAATTGGGAATAAGTTCTTGGTGGATAATAGCAATTAGTGACTGTATTTTTGATTTATCCATAGGATATACGCACCTTAATTAGCGGTATCATACCTATAAAATACACCACTTAATTGCTATTGTTGCCCAAATCAAAAAAATTATTTTGTAGCTGGTTGAGTCAGTTGCTCTAAAATTCCCAAAACCTCTCTTTCAAAGGTTACTTGAGCGCGGTTAGTTTTACCACCAATATACAAAACATCATCTTTTTGCAAAGCCCAAATTTGGGAATGGGAAAAATAACTCATTACCACACCCAACATCAACAAAGCAAAACCGCTATAAACAATCGGAATACCCGGATCATACTTAATTTGTAAACCCGTGCTACCTACCACATCAACAACTTTCAAATTTACCCCATTTACAGGAATAGACATTCCTGAACGCACAGTATTTACTAATTTTCCTTGACCATCATAGATTAAAACCATGCCTTGTAAATCTTTAGCTAACAGAGAAACACCTTCACTTAAATCTGGTTTTGTAGGTATCCAAGTACCCCACAGTCTACCTTTACCTTTAGTATCTAACAACGCCATTGGTAATTGGAAAATGGGACTATTATTGAGTTTAATTCTAACGCTAGAAATACCCCAATCTGTTTGATAAAAAACCACACCATGATAACGCAAAGGTTTATTCACATAAATTTTTTCATGCTCTATTTCTTTACCTTCATTATCTAACACAGATAAATCAGAATAAAATTGATCAATACCTCCTTTGGGAGTATAATCAATCCAAAATCTATTAACTTTTACTGACCAATCTTTTAATACATCTTGAGCAGACCAAGCACCCGCATCAATGATATTTTTTACCTGGAAAGTATCACCAGAAGCAATCATTTCTTGAGCCATAAAACCCGTCATTGCTCCCCAAATACCACCCAGTAAAATCATCACAATACCGATATGTACAATAATCGGTCCAATGCGTCCGACTATACCTTTGCGAGCATAAAGAATATCATTTTTTTCTGATGATTGAAAGATTTTATAACGGTTTTTTGTTAAAATTGGAGTGATAGAATTTAGAACAACATCATTTAATTCTGCACTCAAAGCTAACTTTTTAAACTTCTTCGGATCATCATAATATTGCCATTTTTGAGCAGCTTTTAAAGCAGGTAATTGACGGGTAAAAGTACAAGCAGTTAAACTCGTACCAAATAACACTAATAAAGCCAAAAACCACCAAGTACGATAAACATGATCCAAACCCACAACTTGAATCACTTTCCAAGTCAAAAAACCAAATAAAGCGGGATGTTCTGGATAATTAGCCTGGTAAAAAGCTGGTGTTTGTCCTTGTTCAATTACTGTACCACTGATACTAAAAACAGCAATTATTAATAACAGCATAATTGCCAACCTTAAATCTGTTAGCACAGGTAAAACTTCCCGTTTCAAGAAACGAACCGGAACAGAAAACAAATTAACTTCTGGGGATGTTGAATTATCTAAAGTCATGGTTTACAAAGGTAATAAATTCTTGCTCTCTTCTTTGTGTACTTTGCGTACTTTGCGGTTTATCACTTTAGAAACTACCAAGAGGAAGACGAGAAAGTAAAGAAAACACACCAAAACCTACTAACAAAGCACCGCTAACGGGGTTTATCCAACCAGACCAACGACGCAATTCTAGCAGTTTTTTAATTGTTGCAGTAAACGTACCTGCTAAAATTAAAGGTGTCACATATCCCGCAGTATAAGCAAGTAGTAAAACCGCACCTAAAAGCAAATCTTGAGTATTAGCAACCCAACCTAATAAACTGGCTAAAACTGGTGTGCTACAAGGAGAAGCAACTAAACCAAATGTTAAACCAATAGAGTATGAACGAATACCAGGAGGTAAATCATTAGATATCCAATTTGTTTCACCTAAAGATGGGAATTGTAAAGGTAAAGCTTCTAATAAATTCAACCCCATAATAATAGCAAGAATACTCACAATAATTGGTAGACCAATTCCTACTTGACCGTAGACTTTTCCTACCAAACCTGCTATAATTCCTAAACCTGCTAATGTAGTAGCTAATCCTAATGCAAACCAGGTTGATTGTGCAGCAGCTTGTAGTCGGCTTTTCGCTTCATAACCGCCAATATAACCAATAGTAATTGGCAGCATTGATAGCATACACGGTGTTAAACTGGTCAACAAACCAGCAGCGAAAATAATTGCGATACTGACAACACTGAGGTGAGTGAGTTGGTTAGTAACCAGGGTGTTAGCAAATTGTTCGATTTGATAAATTTGGGTTTGCAGGTTCTCCAGCATGGGTATGTTTTAAATTACAAAGGCTGACTCTGTTTGTATTCTAGCTTATTCGGTTTTTTGTTTCTTGCTAATTTTGAATGTGGGAAAAAATAGCTTTAATTTAGTGTTTTGCTGAATGATAATTTTTTTTAATCTATTTTTTGGGAAAGAAGTTGATGATGTGACTTTTTCGCAATAGCTAGGGGTTTATTGAGAATACTATTGATAATGGTGTCAATAACTCACGAATTTTATAGGGTTTGGGGATTGATTATTTTGTTGTTCTGTGTTTATAATAATTTTATGTATAATCCAAGGGTGTTTTATAAGTTGTTTTAGACGTAGAACCTCTGGGTTGACGTTACCAGTCTGGAGTCTGGGAAAAAGTAAAAACGAGTAAAAATTTTTGTTTGAGAGAAAATAAACGAACCGCAGAGACGCGGAGAAGACAGAGTTAGAGTTTTTAAGTTGATAGGTTGTTTTTGAGGTAGAACCTCTGGGTTTGCATTCCCAGTCTGGAGACTGGGAACGATTAATTACTGATTTCTATAACCAATTTTCTAATTTTAATCCTGTGATTCTTGATAAATCGGAATCATGGGAAACTAAGGTTAAATCGTGAATTATTGCGGTAGCTGCTATAAATATATCTGCATCTTGTATTGGTAAACCTCTTTGTTTTAAGTCAGCATAAATTTCTGATGCTTTTTTAAAAATCGCCATATCATCTAATAGCAATACTTGGTATTTTTTCACCCAGTTTTCAAAGTCTAATACTTTTCTCACGGCTTTAACAGCTAAAAGTCCTCGCTCAATTTCATAGTAAGTCATCGCACTAATAAAAACTTGCTCATTTTGGCGATTTAACATTTTTAACCGATTATTTGCTTTTGGATTTTCTTTGAGAATTGCTGAAACAATATTTGTATCTAGTAGATATCCCATGTTTTTGTTATTTATTTCCGTTTTACCGCTTCATCAAATATTGCCATTTCTTCTGGTGTTAAATCATTCAATAAACCACTTATTGCTTCTAAAGCTAAAATTTTACTAATTCTTGCTGTTAAGTCATCATCAGCTATGGTTTCTACATCGTCTCCTAAATTTGGTCGAGTAAACAGTTCATACATTTTTTCAATCATCTGTTCTCTTTCTAACCTTTCTTGATATACACTGTTATTAGCAATCAAATTTTCCACAATTGCAGAAATTCGTTTATAGGTTGTTTGTTCTTGAATAGATATGTTGCTCATATTCTTTACCTCTTTTTTTAGGATAGATAATATTTTAGCATAGAAGATAAAATATATGTTATATGTCGATATTCCTAATAAACATCTAGGGTTCAATTTCTGGATCTGGAAAATTCATAATTTACCTGGAATATGTAAAAACACAGAAAAATATAATTTAATTATACCCACAAAAACCCAACAGCGTCAAACTGATTTTCCCAAAAACCCGCACCCCCACCCCTTGAAAATCAGTCAACTTTAACAAATCAAACATTTCCCATCTTGAGTACATCATTAATATACAAATAGCCTCATTTTTCACCATCTGCTACAATAATTAATAATTCGTAATTACAGCAAATTTCATATATTTTTAAAAAACTCCTCCTTTGCGCCTCTGCGCCTCTGCGTGAGCTTTAAAAAAGTAGAAAATATAACAAAATTACTTCCTGAGTTTAGCAAGTTTCAAATCTTATATTTTAGGATGATCTGCGTAAATTTGAAATAACCACAAAAGACACAGGAAGAAAAATCATGGCTAAATTGGTTAAATCTTATGCCGCAATTGATGGTAATGAAGCGGTTGCGCATGTAGCTTACAAATTAAATGAAGTAATCGCAATTTATCCGATCACACCATCATCAAATATGGGTGAATGGGCTGATGCGTGGATGGCAGAAAATAAACCTAATTTATGGGGTACAATTCCCAATGTCACCCAAATGCAAAGTGAAGGTGGTGCTGCTGCTGCGGTACATGGTGCATTACAAACAGGTGCTTTAAGTACAACTTTCACCGCTTCCCAAGGTTTGTTATTAATGATTCCCAATTTGTTTAAAATTGCGGGAGAATTAACCAGTTTTGTCCTTCATGTTTCGGCACGTTCTTTAGCTACCCACGCTTTATCTATTTTCGGTGATCACAGTGATGTGATGGCTGCTAGAAGTACAGGTTTTGCATTATTATGTTCTGCTTCTGTACAAGAAAGTCATGATTTTGCACTTATTTCTCAAGCTGCAACTTTAGAAACCAGAGTTCCTTTTTTACACTTTTTTGATGGGTTTAGAACTTCCCATGAAGTGCAAAAAATTGAGTTATTATCTGACGAGGTTTTACGGGAATTAGTACCTTTAGAATTAGTTTCTGCACATCGTCAACGCTGTTTAACTCCTGATAAACCAGTGTTAAGAGGAACAGCACAAAACCCCGATGTTTATTTTCAATCTCGTGAAGGTGCAAACCCTTATTATAATGCTTGTCCTGATATTGTTCAAAGGATTATGGACAAGTTTGGAGAACAAACAGGACGATATTATAAATTATATGAATATCATGGACATCCCAAAGCAGACCGGGTAATTATTCTCATGGGTTCTGGTTGTGAAACTGTCCATGAAACTGTAGATTATCTGAATAACCAAGGTGAAAAAGTGGGAGTGATCAAAGTTCGACTTTTTCAACCTTTTGATGTGGGAAGATTTATCGAAGCTTTACCTAATAGTGTCAAATCTATTGCGGTTTTGGATAGAACTAAAGAACCAGGAAGCGCAGGTGAACCTTTATATTTAGAAGTAGTTACAGCTATCCATGAAGGATGGAAAAAAACCACCTTCCCGAAAATTGTCGGGGGTAGATATGGGTTATCTTCTAAAGAGTTTACCCCTGCAATGGTAAAAGCGGTTTTTGATCATCTCCGTCAATCAAAACCCAAGAATCATTTTACTATTGGGATTAATGATGATGTCACTTTTACTTCTGTGAATTTTGATCCTGGGTTTTCTACTGAACCAGATAGCGTTGTGCGTGCAATGTTCTATGGTTTGGGTTCTGATGGTACGGTAGGTGCAAATAAGAACTCAATTAAAATTATTGGGGAAGGTACAGAAAATAATGCTCAAGGTTATTTTGTGTATGATTCTAAAAAGTCTGGTTCAATGACGGTTTCTCATTTGCGGTTTGGTGCTGAGAAAATTCGCTCAACGTATCTCATCAACCAAGCTAATTTTATCGGTTGTCATCATTGGGGTTTCATTGAAACAATTGATATCTTAAAAAATGCTGCCACCGGAGCGACATTTTTATTAAATAGTCCCTATCCTGCGAAGGAAGTTTGGAAAAATTTACCTGTAAAAGTGCAACAGCAAATTATTGATAAAAACCTGAAAGTTTATGCTATTGATGCTAGTCAGGTGGCGAAAAATAGCGGGATGGGTAGAAGAATTAACACGATTATGCAGGTGTGTTTCTTTAAATTAGCGGGGGTATTGCCAGAAAAAGAAGCGATCGCTAAAATTAAACAAGCGATTGAAAAGACCTATGGTAAAAAAGGTGCAGATGTTGTCAACATGAATTTAAAAGCTGTTGATAACACTTTAGAAAATCTCCACGCAATCAAAATTCCTGCTACAACAAGTAGTAAGAAAAATCAGCAATCACCAATTACCAATTACCAATTACCAATCACCAAACCAGAATTTGTGGATCAAGTTTTGGGTAAAATTATGGTGTGGGAAGGTGACGACTTACCTGTAAGTGCTTTACCCGCAGATGGAACTTTCCCCACTGCAACCGCAAAATGGGAAAAACGCAACGTTGCAGAAGAAATACCGGTTTGGGATGAGGATGTCTGCGTTCAATGCGGTAAATGTGTGATGGTTTGTCCTCATGCTGCTATTCGTGCAAAAGCTTATGAAGCGGATAAGTTAGTCAATGCACCTGCAAGTTTTAAGTCAGCAAATGCAAAAGATAAAAGTTTTGCTGGTCAGAAATTTACTATCCAAGTTGCACCGGAAGACTGTACAGGTTGCAGTATTTGTGTGGATGTTTGTCCTGCGAAAAATAAAGCAGAACCCAGCAAAAAAGCTATCAACATGAGTCCGCAGTTACCCCTGAGAGAACAGGAAAGAGAAAATTGGGATTTCTTTTTAAGTTTACCAAATCCCGATCGCAGAAAGTTGAAATTAAATCAAATTCGTCAACAACAACTGCAAGAACCATTGTTTGAGTTTTCTGGTGCTTGTGCAGGATGTGGAGAAACGCCATATCTTAAATTATTAACACAATTATTTGGCGATCGCTCACTCATTGCTAACGCTACCGGTTGTTCTTCTATTTATGGTGGAAACCTCCCCACAACTCCCTGGACTCAAAACGCAGAAGGAAGGGGTCCAGCATGGTCCAATAGTTTATTTGAAGATAACGCCGAATTTGGTTTTGGTTATCGTTTATCTATTGATAAACAAGCAGAATTTGCAGCCGAATTATTGCAACAATTAAATAGTGAAGTTGGGGACAATTTGGTAAATGATATCCTCAAAAATGCCCAAAAAACCGAAGCAGATATTTGGGAACAACGGGAAAATGTTGGAGTTCTCAAACAAAAACTAGATGAAATTGCAGCATCTCAAAATGACCAAAATCTCAAATCCAAAATCCAAAATCTAAAATCCCTCGCTGATTATTTAGTCAAGAAAAGTGTGTGGATAGTAGGTGGTGATGGATGGGCTTATGATATTGACTTTCATGGCATTGATCACGTTTTAGCCAGTGGTAAAAATGTCAATATCTTGGTTATGGATACAGAAGTTTATTCTAACACAGGCGGTCAATCTTCCAAAGCAACTCCTACCGCAGCAGTGGCTAAATTTGCCGCCAGTGGTAAACCCGCAGCGAAGAAAGATTTAGGTTTAATGGCCATGACTTACGGTAATGTTTATGTGGCTAGTGTCGCTTTAGGTGCGAAGGATGAACACACATTAAAAGCATTCTTAGAAGCGGAAGCTTTTGATGGTCCATCCTTAATTATTGCCTATAGTCATTGTATTGCTCACGGCATTGATATGACCACCGGTTTACAACAACAAAAAGCCTTAGTTGACTCTGGTAGATGGTTGTTATATCGTTATAATCCTGCATTGCAAGAGCAGGGTAAAAATCCCCTACAATTGGATATGAAAGCACCTTCTGAGTCAGTGGAAAAATCCATGTATCAGGAGAACAGGTTTAAGATGTTAGTTAAGAGTAAACCGGAAATTGCTAAACAATTGTTAGCGCAAGCGCAAGCAGAAGTTGATGCACGTTGGGAGATGTATCAATATTTAGCTAAGAGGTAATAGGTAATAGGTAATTGGTAATGGGTTTTTACCTGTTACCTATTATCGAATTATTAATTAGAATTGTTTATTTACGCCAATTATCTATTACTAAAGGATAACCTAATGCTTGAATTTTCAGATAATGCTTAGTGTTACCTGTAACTAAAATTAAATTGTTTTGGATAGCGATAGAAGCTATTAATACATCTGCTAATCCTATTGGTTGTCCACTGCTTTCTAAATCAGCATGAATCAATCCTGAAAGTTCTGCACTTTTTTGGTCTAAATGTAGGATTTCCATTTCAGGTAAATCCGCTAAAAATTCTTGAATGCGATCATTACGATTTAGTTTTCTCCAACCCTTGATAATTTCGGAAACAGTAATCACAGAAATTGTATAATGTTTCCATATTGCTCTGTATGCAATAGCATTGGCGTTTATTTTAGAATTTTTACCTTTACGAATTTCCGAGGTTATATCTGTATCAATTAAAGATTTTCTCACAACTCAATTATTTTGTATTAACTTCTATGTTGTAAAATATCTTCAACCATTTTATCTACTAAGTCAGCATCATTAGACCATTCACCAATAAATGAATTATTGATTATTTCCGGTTTAGTTAGTTGCTCAATCATGGCTTTGATTAAATCTGAAACTTGACAATGATGAGTTTGTGTCAATTGTTCTATTTTGTCGTAAGTTGCTTGATCAAGTTCAATTTCTATTTTTTTCATGGGTTGGTGATGTTGATTTTATATGGGTAGATTATAGCATATTCTTTAAATCAACTTCCAAATCACTTTCATCATAATGAATAGATTAAATATTTAATTGTCATGGTTTTGCATTTTCGCTTTTCTTTCTCTTCGCAGTTGGCGGAGTTTTTCTGATACTGGTGGAGGGTTGAGTCGCTGTTGTTCTCTCATTTTATGACCATGTTCGATCCAATTTTTCATGTAAGTGCTGACAGTTTCTTTGTTCTGTAAATAGTAAAGAATTGTCGCATATACTTGTTCTAAGGAAATTGATTGATATATTTGGGCAATTTCTTCTGGAGAGCGTCCACAATCAAGATATTCATATAAAACTGTTTCAATTCCAATTCTGGAGTTTTTCAATCTAATATCTCCAGGAGAGAGAAAACTGAAATAGTTAGTAATATCTTTGGTAGCAGAAGTGTTGAATGTTAAGATTTTGAGGATCTTGTCCAAGTTGTGCATTGGTATTGGTGATACCAAACTTGAGCAATTAATGACTCTATTCTCAATAGACAATGGATTTCACCTGGGTAAAACGCAAAAATTGTAAAGTTTTATTGCAGGATTCAACACTTGTGCTTTGGTAGGTATAGTTTGACTGTTCATAATTAATTTGGATAACTACTTTAGTAGAGACATTATAACATAATATATATCTTTCAAAATCAATCGTGCTGTATCTGGTTCACCATTCAGGAACAAATAAATAGTTTCATCCAGTAGAGCGATCACAAATTCAGAATAACTTTGTAATCTTGCATTAACAGTTTTTTTGCAGTCTCTAGTTATTCCAATAATACTACCTTTTCTCTCTTATATTTGTCAGTTTCTTGCTCTTTGTCAATTTGAATCATTGGCAACAAATAATCAAAATATATTAAAAAGTGGGCAAATACCCACATTAAATTATTTATTTGCTAATTTGCAAAAACTAGATGTTAAAGGTTGCTATATCTATATATTTCTCCTATTTCTCTCATAAGCCTATAAAAATATATGTTATCTTCCGGTAATGTTAGAGAACCAGATATTGCAGAGAAAGCAAGGCTTTCAGGTTCTGACCATCCATTTTTCCAAATTAGTTTTTTATTTGTTAAAATAATACCTTCCTTCCCATCATTCCAAAAACCAGTATTTTTCATTGCTAATATTTTTTCATCAGCTTCAAGTAGTGAATCTGCATAGCTAGATATAGCGTTAGATAGCTTATCTATAGAAATATTAGGAGCAATCAAAAATCCTTCTATATGAGAATATTGATTTAATTCCTCGTCAAGAAACTCTATAAAATCTTTTAGCTCAGGATCAGATGGAATTTCTGTTAAAGTGTACAATCTTGATTCTAATTGATGTAGTATATTTCCATCTCTATGTTTTTGTCCTTTCAAAAATGACCACACCACAAAACCAGCACCAAACCCTATTAAAGATGCTCCTCCAGTAATAACACTTATCCCTCCCAAAGCTGAAATAATAGTAGTAATAGCAGCTGCTCCTGATAACGTACCTGCTACCCCTAAAGCAGAAGCACCAGTCCAAGCAATGAAAACCGCACCCGCACCCACTAAAGTTCCTGTCACTGCGGCAATTCCTAAATTTTTATAGTCTTCTCCGTCCATCTGAGATACCAGCGCAATAGATACTAAACCAGCTGCACCTATTAAAGCTGCTCCCCCGGTAACTACTGCTAAACCTCCTAACATTCCCAACCCACCAGCAGCTACAGAACCACCACCTAAATAGGCTAAAGTTGCTGTCAAAGGCGCTCGACTTAATAACACGCCTGTCGCTGTTTCTGCTCCCAAAGTATGAAGTGTACCTGTTATTGTAGGTAAAATAGCTCCACCTTGATCACTGACTTGGAGAGCTACCTCAAAAATTTTTCCCCAATCTTCCTTATAGGATTTGGAAAGTTCCTTAGTCAAGTTATTTTTGGCTATGAGATCAACAAGTTTTGCATTTTCAAAGAACCGATGTTGTGCCATTAAATATACTAATTTACAACTGTTTAAAATATCGGAATTGAGAATAAATGAATCTAGAGATTTTAAAGTTTCTGGCTCAGATATCTTTTTACCATCTCGGATTTCTTGATAAGTTAGCAAATATTTTTCTTGTGTTTGCCCTTTTGATTTCTCTTTAATTAACCTAACAATGATTATATCTACAGTAAAAGCTCTAGATTTAGCACTTGCAAGGGAATAGGATCTTTTAATGGCAACAGGAATATCTGAACCTGTAATCATAGCTTCTAATTCCGTCAGATAACTAAAATCTGGAACTGGTTCTGAAGCTCTCACATATTGATATGTACCTCTAATTCTTTTCTTATCATCTTCAGAAAGTTCAGATTTAGCTAGTGCTGTTTCAATCGCTTTTTCAATGATATTTAATAGACAATTTTGATGAGCTATTTCATACCTTTGTCGAATTTGTTCATCTAAGTTAGATGAAGCTACCAAATATTGCAATAAATCCAGAGAAATAGTATCTTCTATATATTCACTATCTTCAACTAATTCATAAATTTGTTTTACTTGGGTTTTTGTGGTATATTTACGCAGAAAATCAGCTTGATCAATTTCTTGATAAATCTTGTCAGCTATTCTCAGATTGGGGTCATACAAAGTATGTAAAATAAACTTGACATCATTACCTTGCAACCCAATTTTAGGCATAGAAATGGTGTTATTTTCAATAATTCTTGGGGGGATTGTTAACTTATAAGAATTTCCAGACCTCAAAGTAACGTTTTGAATACCACCCCTTCTAGCAATATCATAAGGAACAAAAACATGATATTTTTCCTGGAAACTATCATCATTCGCACTCGCAATTTCTGGAAAAATTACATCTTTAGTTAAATAAACTCCAACACTAGAAACCAGCAGATTTAAAAACATCCGACGGTTAAGACTAAACAAGTCAGATGAATTATTGATCTTCTTCATACCTAAATACCTTCAAATTCAAAACGGTAGTATTTTTAAATGATTAAATTGTTTTCGTTGTCAACTTAACACAAAACCTATCATCTTGTCAAATTATTAACTTGTTTAGATATAACCCACATCAGTAAGTATAATGATATGGGTTTAAAATGTATATACCCACCAATTAAATATTTATGTATATTTAAATATAATTAATAACAGTGATTTTTATTAACACCAATAAAAACAGGTAATCAGTTCTCACCAATTACCCAATATCATCAAACCCAAACTTAATCTATGGAGAGATCACATCATCATAGTTAATAGCCTGAAGTATGCGATTTAAAATCACCTTCCCACCAGGATTAACCACCTCTAACCGAATAAAATTAGGATCACTAGGTCGCCAAGTTACTCGATATTTCATACCATTATTATTCCAAGTATAAACTTGCCGATCATTAGTACCTGAAGTTACAGCACCAGATAGATTAATGTTGGAATTACGATTACGGCGATTTTCTCCATAATAGTAATAGACATTATTATCAAAAGACAAACTTACTTCCCAGTCTTTATCACCAAAATTTCCCTTGGGATAATTAAATTTTTGTGCCAGCGCAGGTTGAGGCATTGCTACATCTATAATTGCAGGTGTAGAAATCCCCAAAATTGCCGCTAATGTTATTGCTTTGTAATTCATAAAACTCTCCCTCTGGGAAACAGGTAAAAAGTCTATATTTGTCTATATTTATGGATTCACTCTATAGCAAATCAATTTCGCTTTAAGCTGTTGTTTCTTCGTTCTTGAGATTCCTGGAAATAAATAGTTTAGGAAACAGCAACCCAGAACTTTCTTTATATTCTTCAAACTCAGGATATCGAGACAAAGATTGATCTTTTTTCCGCATATTGGGAACAAATATCATGGCTATAAATAACCCCAGAATTAAAAAAGGTAGCCAATGCTGTGCTAACATGGCAAATGCTAGATAAATCAAAACTTCTCCCAAGTAATTAGTATTACGACATCTAGCAAAGAAACCTTCTGTAATTAGTCCAGTTTTGTATTTGAGTGTATAGTATTTTTGAGCATCACTAGCAAAGTGTAAAAACACTCCCACAATATTTAAAGAAATAGCCGCAGTTACTAACGGTAAAGGTGGAACAGTACCACTGCTAATAAGAATAAATGGTGCTACCCAATATAAACCTAAGATGATAAAGGTAATAATTCCCATCAAATTGGGCATTTCTTGTTCCCATTGTTTATCTGGGAAAATACGATCTTTTAGTAACCAAAGAAAACCATAAGTACCATGAAGGGCAAGATAAACCCAAGCTCCAATAGTAAAGTTATGGTAGAAAAACATTAGTCCTAACACTATAAAAAAAGTTAGACCTTTGTGAAAATTAATAGGATATTTTACCTTCATATTCTGGCTTTTTGTGAGAATTTTTCAAGTGTTTAAATAAATAGAGAGATAGGAAAATATCGCCTATCCCTCTGCCATAATTACTTCTTCGCAATTACCCAAACTGCGTGAACAATACCCAAAATGTAAAAACCAAAAATTGTTAACAGTAAATTAATCCAAAAATCTTTACCAAAACCAACTTGTAAAAATACTCCCAAAGGTGGTAAAAAGATTGCTATTACGATTCTAATTAAGTCATTCATAATACTCTCCTGTTCATTGTCCACATCTCTATTATTAACATCACTTTCTCTAACTCGCATTCCTGAAAAGATACAGTAACCCGAACTAACACCCAGAATTAACACCCAGAAGTAACACCCAGAAGTAACACCTACATTAACCACCGCTGATTTTAGCTTTGTAACCTAACTTAACTAAAATCTCTAAAATCTTCTGTTTATGATCTCCTTGAATTTCAATTTCGTTCTCTTTCACAGTTCCCCCTGTACCGCATTGGGTTTTTAACTGTTTCAATAAAGCGGTTAAGGTTTCTGCTTTGGTTTGAAACCCGGTAATAACCGTGACTGTTTTTCCTTTCCTCCCTGCGCGGGTTGCTTGTACCCTTACATTTTGTTGGTTTGGGGGTAGTTCTTGTACTGGACGTTCTAAAGCAGGTGAGTTATCATTACCAAATTCTTGGTAAATTATAAGTTTGTCAGATTTTGATTTAGAGGAAGACATACAATTTAATTCTTAATTCAATCCAGCAATAATCTCAAGTAGACTCAAATTTTTTCCTACTGCTATTTTAACCAATTACTGTTCACTAATTACTGACTAATATAGGACTTAGGCAATATTGGACTAAAAACCTGGTTCTGATGTAGGGGTAATTCATGAATTACCCCTACTTTCGTTCTGTTTTGCGTAAGTCCTGTAGTATTTAGAAGATTCTCATACAGCATTCTCTAAGTAAAATATTCTCACTCCTAACTCCTGACTCCTGACTCTTGTACGGGTGTTCGCGAAGCGTGCTGGAAGCATCAGCTTTCTGGCGACTAATGATAAATTTTTATCCAAGGTTATTTCTGGAATACTCCTAAATTATGATATTTTTTGTCAAAATTGGGGTAATATAAACAACAAATAAGAATAATCTAATCTATCATCACTATGTTCAAAACTAGATTATCTGTATCTGATGGTACTAATTAAGTACCTACTTCTAAACCGTATCGTCTCATGGGAGCGATCGCTGCTTTAATTCTTATCAGTCTGATCACTTCATTCGGAGGATCACTTATGAAGCACACTATTTCTAACTGTTGAGAAGGTTTTATTTGGGGTATCGCTGATCTAGTGATTGAGTTGGATCAATTAGCTAGTATTGTTGCTGTTGGTTTACTTTCTGCTAGGTTTGTAGGTGGTGCTTGGATCGGTTTAGCTTTTGTATTTGCTGCTTTATTTGAACAAATAATACATTTAGCTTCATTAAATATACCAAGTATAGCCCCAGGTATAGAAATAGCGATCGCCTTGTTCTCTATTAGACCTGTCCGAAATATATAACGGAAAAATGGTAGAACGGTAAATGGAAAATATACCGTGGTTCTACCAAAGATGAAAAATATTACCAATTATATACATATGTACCCAAAACGCGCTAGGGGTA